>SBFI01000174.1 GCA_006227875.1 Acidobacteriota bacterium | reverse complement strand
GACGTCGACGGCAGAAAGATCCGGGTCATCTACCCGGGGGTAGGCAACAGATTTCGCCACCGTCTGGAGCGATCGGAGCTCGAGGCTCGCCTCGAAGCGTTGGGACTCGAGCGACCCTATCTGCTGTTTGTCGGTAACCCCAAGCCGCACAAGAATCTGGACAACGTCATCAAGGCCTATGCCCGGGCGCTGACCATCTCCGACTTCGACGCCGATCTCGTCTGTGTTGGGGATCGCAGCGGCTCGGAGTTCAAGATCCGCCAACGGGCGGAGCAACTCGACATCGGGTCACGGGTGCGGTTGCTCGGGCACGTCTCCGACGATGTTCTGCCGGCCATATACCAGGGCGCCACGGTATTTCTCTATCCCACTCTCTACGAGGGCTTTGGTCTTCCCGTGGTGGAGGCCATGGCTTCGGGCGTTGCCGTCATCACCTCGAGCACCTCGGCTCTCAAAGAGGTCGCCGAGGGCTACGGACATCTGGTCAACCCGCTCGACATCGAGGAAACCGCCGAGGCGATTGCCCAGTGCATGACCGACCCCGAGCATCGCGAGGCGCTTGCCAAGCTCGGGGCGCGAAGGGCCGAAGAGTTTCGCTGGTCGAAAACGGCCGAGCAGACGCTCGAGGTCTATATGAGCGTGCTGCAGGGCTTACCCTCGCGCCAACCGGAGCAACAGGCCGGAGGCGCTGCTTGACCGAAGACAATCCCTCGACCGCCCTCGTCCACGACTGGCTCACGGGCATGCGGGGCGGGGAGAAGGTGCTCGAGGCCTTTGCCGCACGTTTTCCGGCGGCGCCGATCTACACCCTCTTTCACTTTCCGGGCTCGGTGAGCCGAGCCATCGAAAGCCACCCGGTGCGGACCAGCTTTCTGCAGCGGGCGCCGGGCCTCAAGCGACACTACCGCCGGTACCTGCCGCTGTTTCCCAAGGCGATCGAGAGTTTCGACATGTCGGGCTTCGATCTGGTGATCAGCAGCAGCCACTGTGTGGCCAAGGGGGTGATCCCCGGCCCGGACACCTATCACCTCTGCTACAGCCATACTCCAATGCGCTATGCCTGGGACCAGGAACATGCCTACTTCCCCAAACGCACCGGGCCGGCGGCACGGCTACGCGGCCTGATCCTGGCCCGCTTGCGCATCTGGGACGCGGCCTCGGCGGGTCGAGTCGACCATTTTGTGGCCAACTCGAACTTTGTGGCCCAGCGGATCGAGCGCTACTACGGCCGGGAGTCCGAGGTCCTCCATCCACCGGTCGACACCGATTTTTTTACCCCGGGAGAGGGAGCCGAAGGGGAATACTGTCTGATGGTGGCCGCCCTGGCCCCCTACAAGAGAGTCGATCTGGGGATCGCCGCCTGCGAGCGCCTGGGGCTGGAGCTGCGGGTTGTCGGCGACGGCCCCGACCGCGAGCGGCTGGCCCGGCAGGGCGGCGGCCGGGCCCGGCTGCTGGGTCGTGTCGACGACGAGACCCTGCGCTCCCTCTACCGGGGCGCTCGCTGTTTTCTCCAGCCCGGAGTTGAGGACTTTGGCATCTCATCGGTCGAGGCCCTGGCCTGTGGCTGCCCGGTGGTGGCCCTCGGACGGGGCGGGGTGCTCGATATCGTCAGCGATGGCGAGCACGGAGTCCTCTATGGCGAGGAGAACGCTCCCGAGGCGCTGACCGCGGCGATTGACAAATCCGGCAAAATCGGGTTCAATCAATTGAATCTAAATCAGCGCGCGGCGGAGTTCGCGATCGCGCGGTTCGAGGAAAGACTGCAGTCCATGTTGTCTTCGCGGTTGCGAAACTCAATTGGATCCCAGGGAGGGGAAATCCAGTCGTGATCTACCAGCGACACCGCATCGACACCGGCATCTATGCCATCGGGGATCTGCTGGCCACCGTGGCGGCCTTCTTTGCCGCGTGGTACCTGAGATTCGGTATCCAGATCGTTCCCGCACCCGAGATCCCGCATCTCGGAAGATATCTGCAGTTGATGCCCGTCATCGTCATCCTGTGGCCCATCGTCTTCTACTTTCACGGGCTCTATCAGCTGCGGCGCGGCCGCAGCCGTATCGACGAAGCGGTCACGGTGGTCATCGCCGTCGTCTTGGGCACCATCCTGCTGGCGTTCTTCATCCTCTTTTTCCGACCCACCGTACCGCGACCCGACGGCACGCTCGAGGTCTTTACCTTCAGCCGAGCCTTTCTGGTTCTGTTTGCCCTGCTCGACGTAGCCCTCGTGGTCGTCACCCGCAATTTTGTCCGCAAGGGATTGCGCCGGGCTCGCTTGAGGTCGGAGAAGCTGCAACGGATTCTGGTTCTGGGGGCCGGCGCCCTGGGCAAGGAGGTCACCAAGAAGCTCCTGGACCACCACGAGCTGGGACTTCAGGTCGTGGGGTTCCTCGATGACGATCCCGGCAAGACGGGTGGCGAGTTCTACGGTGTGCCGGTCCTGGGGCCGTTGGACCGCGTTGCGGAGCTGATCGCCGAAAAGAACATCGACCAGGTCTATATCGCTCTACCCTTGGAAGCCCACAAGAAGATGCTGCGGATTCTCCAGTCGGTAGGCCGCGAGTGCGTGGAGATCCGATTGGTGCCGGACGTTCTCCAATACGCCACCCTCAAGGCCACCCTGGAGGACCTGGACGGCACCCCGGTCATCAATCTCTCCCAGGTGCCACTCCAGGGCTGGAGCAGCCTGGGCAAGCGGGTCATGGACATCAGCGTGGCCTCGACTGCCATGCTGGTGCTGCTGCCGGCATTTCCGATTGTGGCCCTGGCCCTGTGGATGGAAGACCACGGCCCACTCTTCTACCGCCAGGAGAGGATGGGACTCGACGGGCGTCCCTTTATGATGATCAAGTTCCGCTCGATGCGGGT
>SBFI01000112.1 GCA_006227875.1 Acidobacteriota bacterium | reverse complement strand
TCCTCACGCTTGGGTGTCGGTGTGCTGATCCGCTGAGAGCGAGCCAGCTCCCAGTTTCTCATCTGCTTCTCGACCAGTCTGCTCAGTGCGGGATCTGCGGAGGTCAGCTTGATGGCCATGATCGTTTCCCCCCTTCAGTTTACTCCTTCTGGAGGCCGCGGAAGGAGGCGGCGGCCACCAGATAGAGCGCTGCGGCCAGGGTCGTCACCGCCCCGAACCCGAGGTGGATGGCCAGTATCGGCGTCAGCGCCGCGCTCACCACCGAGGCGCTGCCGTTGATCCCCCACGCCCAGGGTACCCAAACCGGTTTCAGATCGGCCGCCCGCGCCAGACCCAGGGGAAAAGGCATTCCCATCAAAAAGGCCGGTGGCGCCAGCAGCGCCAGGGCTATCGGAACTTTGAGGAACACGGGTAGTTGGATGGCCGACCTCAGCACCGGCGGCAATAACAGAAGATAGGTCAGGGAGAGGGCCGCCAGCGAGAGGATCGACACTTCGATTGCCGACAGCTCGGTGCCGAGAAGCACGCGGGCCCGTCGTCTCATCGCCTGCTCCAGTCCGGCCGAGCTGCCGCTGCCGAGACCGGCAAATACCAGAAAGGCGGCCAACACCAGGGCCACGGCATAGAGCGGGTGACCGAGAAACAGGGTGAGCTTCTGGATAAAGACCACCTCCAGCATGAGAAACGCCAGCCCGAGAGCACCGAAATAGACCACCACGCGCACCGAGCCCCCGGCCTGTTGCCCGGCGCCTCCCAGTGCACCCAGCGGCAGGAGGATGAGCACGACGGCGGCCACCAGCGCCTGTACGAGAGTCGCCACCCCGATCAGATAGCCCCACTCCACCAGCGGCGTGCCGCCGCGGCCCCTGAGCTCCAACAGCTCCGGCAACACGCTCCACTTGAAGAAGTTGAAGAAGAAGGGTCGATCGTCGGTGGCCGGTCGCACGTTGAACTTGTATCGATCGTAGAATTCTTCGCGATCGGCACCCAGAATGGCCTCGGCACCCATTGCCAGGTAGGGCGCCTCGAGCCGATTGTAGCGGTTGGTCTCTTGCTGCTCGATGCCGGGATAGAACGCCAGATCGAAAGAGCGTTCACGGCTGAAGGTCCGCAGCGCTTCCAGCTGTCGAGGTGCCAGCGGCCGACGACCGACTACCAGGGTGACGGTGCTCCAACTCCGGATCATCGCCAGGTGCTCGGCAGGGGCATCGACACCAGACCGCTCGAGGGCCACGACGGCCGTGGCAAAGAGCTTCAGACTGTCGCGCGGTGGCACCTTGAGCCAACGACTGACGGCCAGCAGACCCTCCTGCTCGAGACGGGAGAGGGCCTCGCCAAAGGACTCGACCGTGTAGAGAAAGCTCGCGCTCGCCGATTGGGAACCCGCTGCTGCCACCGTAGACGAATCCAGAGGCGGCACCAGAATCAGCTCGAAGAGGTCCCGCCCGCGGGCGAGAAAGCTCCTGGCATCTTCGACATGGACCCGCACCCCGGGGCGGCGGTAGGGGCTCTGCTCGGGGTTGTCGAAGAGACCGTCGACCAGCCGGACGACCTGTGGGTTGAACTCCACGGCATCCACCCGACGCACTCCGTGGTGGAGCGCCGACGAGATCTCACCACCACCGCCGGCCCCCAGGATGAGAACCCGGGGCCTATCGAGCAGGTGGTAGGGCAGCGCCGATGGCAGGTATTCGAGATACGACACTTCCCCACCGCTGCCGGGAAGATCGATGGCAGACATAGAGTCGCCATCGGTAAACAGCCCCAGTTGCTCCGGCAACTCGTCCGGAAAGGCGAGGCTCAGACCCGGGGCATGACGGAAGGGAATCCGCGAGCTGGCGACCACCGTCAACCGGCCCAGCGGGCTCGAGTCCTCTGCCAGAATCCGCGTGGCCGGCACCAGCATCGTCTTGCTCAGCCCTTTGTACTCGGATGGCTGCGGGGCCAGCCAGCTCTGCGGCCAGATCCAGACAAACAGCACCGCCGCGATGCCAAAGAGCGGTATCCACTTTCGCGTCACACCCAGACTCCGATCGAGCCCGGCGATACCGGCAGCCACCAGTCCGAGCGATCCCACCAGCACCAGGACCGTCGTCGCAGGTGCGACAAAGAGGATGGCAACGATACCCAGGGCACCGACACCGGCTCCCACCAGATCCGCACGATAGACGCGGTGGATCTTCCCTCGCGCCCTCATCAGAGCCAGACCGATGGCGGTGCCGGCGCTGAAGAACGGGAGCGCCAACAGCAGATAAACCACCCACAGCCGCCAAAACTGCCTCGGGTCCCAGGCCATCTCCAGGGGATTGAAGGGGACTCGCTGCGCCAGGGCGAAGGCCCCCACCGCTAGCAGGGAGAAGAGCGCCGCGCTGACCATGAAGGCGACACCGAGACGCCGCTCCCGGTGTAGGTCATCGAGTCCCAGACGGCGGCTCACCAGCGTCAGAAAGGTGCCGCTGGCACCGTAGCCCAGCAACGCCAGGCTGATCACCATAAAGGCGAAGTGATGCCACTGGATGATCGAGAACAGCCGGATGAGGAGGATTTCGTAGCCGATCGCCGCCGCAGCGAGCACCGAGACAGCGAGGCGGAGGGGCATGGGGCGCTCGCGAGAAAGCCGGCGGCTAGTGATCGCCGGTCAACGGGACAAAGGCAACCGGAAGCAGCTGGCGGGTCGTCACCTCACCCGTCGCCGCCTTCTCCACCAAGGTCAACTGTTGAACCCTGAAGGGGCCACCGACGGGGATGATCATTCTGCCCCCGGGTTTCAGCTGACGTACCAGGGGTGGCGGGATATGGGCGGCGGCGGCGGTGACGATGATGCCGTCGAACGGCGCCTGCTCCTGCCAACCATAATAGCCGTCGCCGATACGAGTGTTGATCTCTTTGTAACCGAGTCGCTCGAGGCGTTCGGCCACCTCGCGGCCGAGCTCGGGAATGATCTCCATCGTGTAGACATCGGTTTTCATCGCCGCAAGCACGGCCGCCTGATAACCCGAGCCGGTACCCACCTCGAGTACGCGGTCGCCCTCCTCCAGCCCCAGGAGATCGGTCATGATGGCCACGATGTAGGGTTGCGAGATCGTCTGGCCATAGCCGATCGGCAGGGGACGGTTACGGTAGGCGTATGGCCTCTGGTCGGCGGGCACGAACTCGTGCCGCGGCACCTTTGCCATGACCTCCATAACGCGGTCGTCGAGTTGGGCTCTGCCGATCTCCCGGCTGGTGCGCTGGACGTCGCGCCGGATCTCGTCCATCAGCTCCCTACGCTTCTGCTCGTAAGACTCCGCTGCCAAGAGACCCCCGACCCCGACCAGGGACATCAGGAGCGTTGCCAGCACACACCGGGTTGCAGTTCTCATTGGCGAGGTCGTCCTACCGGCATCAGCGCCATGGCCTCCTCACCTTCGCGCAGTTTCAAGATGTCGCTGACCTCCTGGTCGTCGAAGGCCCCGACAAGCACCCCACCAAGTCCGAGGGATTGGGCCTGGAGATAGAGGTTCTCTGCGGCACACCCGACTTCGATATAGACATACCGTCGGGCGCGTGCACCGTACTTGATCGCGGTTCTCTGTACGACACCGCCGATCGCCAGCACTACGGGTGCCGAGTCGACCCACTCCACACCATGCGAAGCCGCGGCCAGCTTTATCCGCACATCGCCCTCGGCAACGGGTTCGAGATCGTGTCTGTCCACCCGATATCTGTAGACCCCCTCCTCCAGTCCTTCTACCCGCGCCGCCGCCACGTACATCTGTAACGGATAGAGGCCGCCGGCAGATGGCGTGGTTCTCTCACCACCCGTGCCGGTGACTCCCTGGACGGACCAGAGGAGCTGGGCGATCTCATCCAACGTCAAGGCCTCCGAGGCAAATCTGCGTACCGATCGGCGCTCCCGCAGGGCTCCTTCGACGGTCACCTTGCCAGCCAATCGCGGCTCCGGCAGCGCCAACCTCTTCACGGTCGACCCATCCCGCTGCTTGCAGTTGATGATGTTACATCCATGTTTCGATAACGGCGAAGCATTTCGTTGAATTTCCCGGGGTCGAGGTCATACCGGCGAGAACGGGAGCAGGCTCCAATAGGCGAGAAAAGGGATGAGCAGCAACGCCGCCAAGGTTACCTGTAGTACCAACGAAAGAACGGACCGGCCAACGGTTCTTGCCACACCTTTGCCGTCATCCACGAGAGCAGAATCGATCCTACTATCGACACGGCCCCTGCCGAAGTCAGTAGCCGGGGGAGGTTTCCCACCTCGGCAACCTCGGCGCCGGCGATCGTCCACAGGCGGGCGAGCAGTACGGCAAAACCCATCAGTAGCAGCAGATTCCAGCCGCTGACGACCCAGGCGGCAAACCTCAGTCTCGAGGTCCGCGCGGCGTGACCTCCTCGCATCCGGTCGACCAGAGCGACAAATGGGAAAGCGACAAAACAGCTCACGAACGCCGCGCCAAAGAAGACAAGCAGTGTCATCTGCACCGGGGCGGTGCCAAACCAGGACGGCCGCCCGGGGTACAACCTCTCCGGCGGCAGCTCCGTCGGGCGCAGCAGACCGGCACCGGGGACAGGCGGCTCGGTGCCGTCGGCAATCGCCCGCACCCATTCCAGGGTCAACTCCCACACCTCGGGCGCATAGCGACGCTCGCTGTGAACCTCGAAGCGGCTGCCGGTGGAGGTCAGCATCAGTCCATGATCGGCCCGCGGGAAGATCGCCACGCGAGTCGAGCCGCTCGCCTCGCTGCCGCCGACGGTCAGCTGGTCGTAACGCCGGGCCGAGACACCCACCGGAACCAGACTGTCCAGCTCGCCAAAGAGCGCCAGCACCGGCTGCTCGAGGCGGGCGAGATCGGTGCGTGGGTCGTACTGCATGTCGAGGCCCATCAGCCAGGGCTTGTTCGCGAGTGAAGGACTCGTCTGTGCTCGGTAAAGAAAGTCGTAGGTCAACTGCTCCATCTTGACTGTGATGTCGACCAGACCCTCGGAGCCGGTCAGATCCCGGACGTTGCCGGCGATCCGGAAGAGCTCCTGCTCCGCCGGGCTCACTGTCGCCCCCGAGAACGGCACCAGAAAGGCAACCGCTCCCGATTCGACCCCGGCGATGGTCGAGATCCAACCCCCCTGGCTGATCCCCCACAGACCGATGCTCCCGGCGTCGATGGACTGATGGCGTCCGAGATAGGTGACCGCACCCACCGCGTCGCCCGCCAGCTCGCGGAGGCTGGCTTTGAACCAGTTGCCGGTCGAATCGCCGGTCCCGCGCTTGTCGTAGAACAGCGCCGCTATTCCGGCCTGGGCAAAAAGATGAGCCACCGGACGGTAGGTGTGCCGAGTATCGCCACCCGAGCCATGGACGAGCACGATGCCCGGGTGGGGTCCGTCACCCGGCGGCAACAGGAGGGTCCCCGCCAGCCACTCTCCGGCACCCTGGAAGACCACCTCCTCCTGCCGGTAGACCTCCACCGGTGGGTAGAAGAACTCCAAGCCAAAGCGGTTCTGCCAAGCCAGCCCCACTTCCTGGCCGTCGGCGGACCGCACCACATGGACAACGTCGCCCCGCTCCGAATAGAACCGATCGGGTGCGAGCGGGTGGAGGCGCAGGCGCTCTTCGCCGTCGAAGACAAAGATGTAGTCGACGGTTCGCCAACGAGTCAGAAGCAGCGTGGCTTCGTCGGGCAGCCCAAAGGTACCGACGAGCGGATCGAACTCGTCCGCGGTCAGCTCCACCGCGCGCTCGAGCTCGAACAGGCCGGCACCACCGGGGGTGATCGCGGCACCGCCAAGACGATCGCTTTCGATTGTCCCTTCGAAGCGCCACTCACCCTCCGAAGCGGGAAGCTGGATGGTGAGTCCTCGCCCCTCGGTCAAGCTCAACTCGCCGGCGACCGCACCCAGCCCTTCGGCGGGGATCCACGCTTGGACGACGGGTTCCCCCTGTGGAGCGGTGATATCGAAGCGGACGAAGCGCCATCGCCCTTCCACCTCGGCACTGCCCACCCATCGTCCGGCGAGCTCAGCGCCGACCTCTTGTCCTTGGAGCGGGAAGATGCCTGCAAGCAGCCAAGCTGCCACCGTCACCCGAGTCGCGGTGCGGAGAACGCCGCCCATCTCTTCTTCTTTGCTCCGACTCGTGGAACCCCGAATAGAAACAACAATAGACTCTTCAGGAGAGTCTATACTCTACGCCTGCACAAAATCCCCTGGAGATACCGAATCATGATCCGAAAGCGCACCCTGGCTCTCTCGAGCATTGCCCTTGTGGCCACATTCCTCGTCGCACCGATCGTCAACGGCTCGACGTTGGTGGTCGCCAACAAGACCGACAACACCGTCGATCTCGTCGACCTCGCCGCTGGTAAGTCGGTCGCCACGCTGCCGACCGGCTTTCGGCCCCACGAGGTGGCCGTCTCTCCCGACGGCTCCCTGGCCGTGATCAGCAACTACGGCGATCGAGACCAGCCCGGCTCGACACTAACGGTCATCGACCTTGAAAAGGTAGAAGTTGTCTCCACCATCGACCTCGGTAAGCACACACGGCCACACGGCTTGGCCTGGATCTCCGATAGCCAGTTGGCCGTCACCACCGAGGGGAGTGCACATCTACTCGTGGTCAGCCCACGGAGCGGCCGTGTCGACAAAGAGATCGCGACCGGCCAGAAGATCTCCCACATGGTGGCCGTCACCCCGGATGGCAAGCGCGCCTTTGTCGCCAACATCGGCTCGGGGTCGGTGACCGCCATCGATCTGGAGACCGGCAGCAAGCTGCGCGACATCGCGACCGGGGAGGGTGCCGAAGGGATTGCCGTCACACCCGACGGCCGGGAGGTCTGGGTCGGCAATCGGGCGGCCGATACGCTGACCATCTTCGATCCACAGACACTCGAGATCCGCGAGCATGTCCCCTGCAGAGGCTTCCCCATCCGGGTCGCACCCACACCCGACGGCAAGAAGATGCTGGTCTCGGCCGCCGAGAGCGGCGAGGTGGTCGTGATCGACACCAAGCAGCGACAAGAGATCTTTCGGCGTCAGCTCGACCTGAGCACGGCCGCGGACGCCGGCACCCGTCTTTTTGGCGATCGCTTTGGCAAGAGTCCCGTACCGGTGGGATTGGTGGTTGCACCCGACGGCTCTTCGGCCTGGGTGGCCGCCACCCAGGCCGACGCCGTGGTGGTCGTCGCCACCGCCGGACTCAGAGTGCTGGATATGTTGGAGGCCGGCAAGGAGCCGGACGGCATGGCGGTGAGCCCGGTAACCGTCAGTCCTCCTGCCGACTGAGTCGGCAGTCCATACTAGGAGCCCGCCTCGGCGCGATGCGCCGAGGCCGCGGCGGCGAAGCGACCGATGATATCCGCCACCGACTCGACACCGGTGACTCCCTCCACGCTTTTGCCCGCTTGCAGGTAGTCGCGGTAGGAGAACGACCGCAGCGAGGAGCGCTTGAGCTTCCACAGCGACTGCAGCTGGTAGATCATTCTCATCCAGTGCTTGGTACGGCGGCCCTTGAGCATGCGACGGGCCAGCGGCCCCGCCTTGGTGCCCACCTTGGCGATGTAGGGAGTGCGGATGACCGAGACCGGAACACCGGTGACACGCTCGGTAAGCACGATGTCCTCCTCGCCCGCGTCGACGATCGCCCGTTTGTAGTCCTCACTGGCGGTGCACTCGGTGGCGGCGATGAATCGGGTCCCCATCTGTACCCCGGCGTAGCCCAGGTTCAGCGCCCGCACGAAATCACTCTCGTCCCCCACGCCCCCCGCGCACACCAGCGGTACCCCGAGATCCGCCAGCTCCTGGTAGAGCTCCTCGGCTCCCGCTGGACCCGCATGGCCACCGGCCCGGTTGTTGACCGCGATCAGCCCGTCCACTCCCCCATCGAGACCCTTGAGGGCCCACTTGCGCTCGGTGACGTCGTGGTAGACCAGACCACCCACCGCATGGGCCCGATCCACTACCCAGCGTGGATTGCCCAGCGAAGTGACAAAGAAACGGATCCCTTCGGCGATGGCCTCGTCGACATAGCGTTGCATCCGCTCCTGATAGGTCTTGGCGGACTTCTCGACCACTACGTTTAGCCCCACCGGCTTGGAGGTCAGATTCTTGATCAGGGCCAGACCCGAACGGAATTCGTGTCCATGGACATAGACCAACGACAACGGTTGGATGATGCCGATGCCGCCCGCCTCGGAGGCTGCCGCCACCAGCTCGGGATTGCTGCAGGGATACATGGCGCCGCAGATCAGCGGCACCTCGATACCCAGTTGTTTTGTAAGCTCGGTGCTCAGTAGAGACATACCGATGGCCCTCCTGCTCTACTTCCTCTTTACCATCGTCACCGTCGTCGGGACTTTTCTGATCGCCGACCGGCTCCACTCGCGCCGTCTGGCGGTGATTCTGGCCCTGGCAGTCCTGCTCTTCTTTTCCGTTCTATTTGCCGCCATCCTCGCGCTGTTGCGGGATGCCGGCGTCTAACCCAGCCTACTCCAAGAAGATCGGGCTCGACCAGGCGGCACCGCCGTCGATCTGGATCGCTCGCACATAGAGGTACTCACCCGGTCGCAGGTCCTCGAGCCGGCTCTGCCAGGAGAGGGTGCGCTGGCCGTCACCGGGAACCGTTACCACCACCTCGCCACTGCGGATCAGGTCGAGCCGCTCGAGCGGCTCGGGGGCGGCGACAAAGACCCGCAAACGATCCGGGGCGTGGGGACCCGCCTCCAGCACCGAGCCCATCCCCAGCTCACCCAGCGACACCCGCAGCAGGATACGCGGGCCGTTCGTGGCGTACACCTGCCGTGAGCGGATGGCGGCCAGGATGTCCTCGCGGGTCAGACCGTCGCTGAGGATGGCGGCCAGACCGCCGGATGGGCCGTTGAGGTGTGCCAAACCGGGGTGCCCGTCGTGGCCGTCACCGCTGCCGACAAAGCCAAAGCGGACACCGCTGTCGAGGACGTCGCGGACAAAGTTCCCCGGCACCGGGCTGTAGATGACCGCCGGCGAGTCGATGGCTTCGCTGCTGCCATGAACCGACACGATCTCGGTCACCGGCTCCAGCTCCGGATCGGGCCGGTAATTCCAATTGGTTGCGATCGGTCCACCCGCCGAGTGATGGGCCACCGTCAGCACGTCCTGTCCCCTGAGCGCGTCCCACAGCTCGTCGGGGGTGTCGAAGTCGGGGTCGGTCGAATCGAACAGCTCGGCGTGGTCCTGGAAATAGAGCACGTGTCGGTGACCATGAATCCAATTGGTCCACTCGTAGCCGAGCAGGGTGACGAACTCGTCGGGTCGGTTGAAGAGCTCGGCCTGCTCCTTGATCCCCTCCCAGATGTCCGGGTGGAGCGCCAGGGGCTCCATCCCCCAGTGGTCGTGATCGGTCAGCGAGACCACATCCAGGGCGGCCACGTCACGGGCATAGAGAAAGTAGTCCTCCGGGGTTCCCGAGCCATCGGAGAGGTTCGAGTGGCCGTGGAGATCTCCCCACAGGATGCGCTCCGCGCCGTTGGCGACCATCAGCGGGTTGCTGGTGGCCTCCAAGCCATCGGCTCCCTCCGCCTGGATCCGGTAGATCCCCTCTTCGACAAAGGTGACTTCGACGTTCCTGGTGCCTTCGTCCTCCGCCGTCAAGGTCACCGTGGACGGCAGGTCGAGATCGGTCCCCGGCCCCGATAGCGCGATGTCTCCTGAGAAGTCCTTGCTGAGGTTGCCAAAGCGATCGAGAACGGCGATGGTGAGCTCGACCGTCTCACCCGGCCGGGCCGTCGAAGGCAGAGTCAACACCAGCTGAGCCGCCGCCCCGCCCAGGACATCCACCCAGAGTTGGTCGGCCACCGGTCGCCGGATCCCGTCGCCGTTACCGTCCACCGCCACCCAGAAACGGGATCTATGCTCGGCGTAGCGGTCGGCAAGCGAGCCGGTCGGACCGGCTCCATAGACGATTCGCACCTGCTCACCCGGCTCGAGCGCCCGACCCCTGACCTCGATGGCCATCAACTGCTGGTCGATGGTCGCGGGAGCCAACTCCACACCTTCGGCCTCGGTGGAGACGAGGGTAAACCCCATCTGCTCGGGATCGAAGGCCTGCGGCGTGCTCCAATGCCAGAAGGGCGGCGCCTGGAAGAAGATCCACCCTCCCTCGGCGATGCCCATCGGCCCGGTCTCGTAGACTACCGACCAGCGCCCTGGATGACCGGCCGTCACCGCGGTGGCCGGGTCCCCCGAGCCCCCTTCCAGCCATGCCCGTCCGCCACCATCCGAAGGATGCCGCTCCAGCGCCAGGTTCTCCCTCAGGGTCTCGACAATCTCGGGCTTGGCAGAGGGGGATTGGTTCGGCGTCGGCTCGCCAAACCACCGGCAGCCCAAAGGCCAGATGAGCAGGAACCAGAACAGGAAGAGGCGCCAGAAGAGACGTTGCCGTTGCATGCAGGGCGAAAGATATCGAAACTCGCGCGCAAAGCCTACGTAGTGGACAACAGATAGAATTGTGACCGGTCGATCCGATCACTGTGACCGGGGAGGGTGTGATGGCCAGATTGCTGAAGATTTTCGTTGCCACGCTCTTGGTGGCGGCTCTCGTCGTCGGTGCCTATTTCTGGCTCAAGGGCCGGGGCGAGAATGGGCAGGAGTTCGAGATCGTAATGGTTGAGCGGGGGGAGATAACCGAGAAGGCGGTAGCCGTGGGGCAGATCGAGCCGCGGCTGAAGTTCGAGGTCAAGTCCAAGATCTCCGGCATCGTCAAGCGCTGTGTGGTCGATGTTGGTGACCGCGTAAGCCCCGGCGACCCGCTGTTCGAAATCGTGCCCGATCCCACCCCCACCGAGCTGGTGGAGGCCGAATCCCAGGTCGAGGCCGCCGAGGCGGCGTTCAAGCGGGCCGAGGCCGAGTGGAAGAGGGTCACCGAGCTGACAAAGGAGGGGATCTCCGCCCGCGAGGAGGAGGACATCAAGCGTGAGGCCTTCGAGCTCGCCAGGATCGAGCTGCAGAGCGCCAAGGACAACCTCGACCTGGTCCGCCAGGGACGGATCGCCGGGCGGGGTCGTCAAATGGAATCGATTATCCGGGCCCCCGCCGGCGGCATCGTCCTCCAGCGGTTGGTCGATCCAGGCGACCCGGTGGTTCCCCTGACTACCTTTCAGGCCGGCACCGAGTTGGCCACCATCGCCGACATGGGTGACCTCATCTTTATGGGCACGGTCGACGAGATCGACGTCGGCAAGCTGTCGCTAGACGTCGCCGCCCGTCTCAATATCGGCGCCCTGCCCGATCAATCGGTCACCGGACGCCTGAGCCGTATCGCACCGCAGGCCAAAGAAGAGGAAGGGGCACGGCTGTTCGACGTCGAGATCGAGCTCGATCCGGTGGAAGGAATTCTGCTCCGCGCCGGGTACTCGGCCACTGCCGATCTGGTCATCCGTGAGAAATCCGACATCCTGATGATCCCCGAGCGGCTTGTGCTCTTCGAGGATGACGGGGCCAAGACCTTTGTCGAGATACCGGCCGCGACTCCCGGCGGCGAGCCGGAGAAGGTGGAGATCGAGACCGGGCTCTCCGACGGTCTCAATATCGAAGTGCTCTCGGGTCTCGAAGAGGGTGCCGAAGTGGTGGAGCGGCCGCCGCGCGATATCCTGGGATAGCTACATGATCCATCCAGGCAGCTTTGTACGTCAGCTGGTGCGCGATCTCCGCGCTCAGAAGCTGCGCACTTTTCTGACCACCCTTGGCATCGTCTGGGGGACCGTGGCGGTCAGCTTGCTGCTCTCCTTCGGCCAGGCCTTCCACACCCAGATGATCAAGAACGCCGCCGGTCTCGGCAACGCCATCGTCATCGCCTGGCCATCGATCACCTCGATGCCGTTCGAGGGCCTGAGCAAGGGCCGAAGAATCCGTCTGCGGGAGGACGACATCGAGCTGGTTCGTCAGCGGGCCACGGGTCTGGAGGCCATCTCCAGCGAGTACACGGAAACGCTGCAGCTCAGGCACGGCAAACGGACGATGGCGGTGGACGTTTCGGGGGTCAGCCCCGAGTTTGGCGAGATGCGCAACATGATTCCCATAATGGGGGGACGGTTCCTCAACCCCTTGGACGAA
>SBFI01000151.1 GCA_006227875.1 Acidobacteriota bacterium | reverse complement strand
CGAGCCCGACTCGCTGCACGGCATCGAGTTGGTGTTTGTCTGCGACTGGTCGGCCCACCTCGAGGGGCTCTTGGCCGACCGGTCACCGGAAACCATCGTTGTCGTCGTCGCACCCGAGCAGGATCCGCCCGCCGGGGTGGTTGTCGTCGGCGGCATCAACCTTGACCTCGCCCAGCCGGGTGGCGTCCTCATCAGCCCCCACCCCTCGGTGGTGGCGGTGGCCCACCTCATCCTTCCCCTGTCCGGCTTTGGGGTGCAGGAGGTAGTCGCCCACGTTGTTCAACCGGCATCGACCAAAGGCCAGGAAGGCCTCGACGAGCTATTCGAGCAGACGAGGTCGATCCTGAGCTTTGCCGAACAGATTCCGCGGGAGGTCTTTGGCGGTCAACAGGCCTTCAACCTGCTGCCCCTCGACCTTTCGACGGAACAGCTCGTCTCCCAGCTCCACTCTCTGCTTGGGGAGGAACAGAATCTGGCGCTCAAGATCGTTCAGGGAGGTGTCTTTCACAGTCTGTCGGCGAGCGTTTTCGCAAGCCTGGCTCGAGACCCGGGCATGGACGGCCTGCAAGACGCTTACGACGACTACCCCCAGATAGACCGGGTGGCGGAGCCCGATCTCCTGGGGCCGATCGAGGCCGCCGCCCGGGAAGAGATCCTGGTGGGCTCGATCGAGCCCGCTCCGGGTATTCCAGGCGCCTACTGGATCTGGGGGGTGATGGACAACCTGACCCGGGGAGGCGCCAGCAACGCCCTCGAGGTGGCTGCGGCCGCCCTCACCGCAAGCAGCTGACAGTCGCTACTCGCCTCCCTCCGCATGGGGATCGGCGAATCCCGGCTCCCGGGCCAGAAACTCCTCGACATGGAGCAGCCCGTCCTCCCCGGCCCGCTCCACCACCTGCAGCAGCTCGCTCATGGTGTTGACTTCCTCGAACTGCTCAGTGACGAACCAGTCGAGAAAACGAATGGCAATGTAGTTGGAGTCTTTCTTGGCGATATTCACCAGACCATAGATCTGCTGGGTAACCTCCTGCTCCCACTCGAGCGCCGCCTGGACTGCCTCTTTTGCGGTGGCAAACGTGCTCTTGGGGGCGGCGACAGCCGGGATCTCGAGCTGGCCACCGGCATCGACGACGAACTGGACGAACTTCATCGCATGCTCGCGCTCTTCCTCGGCCTGCCTGTAGAAGAATCGGGCCAATCCCGTCAGGGCCTCGCCGGCAAAGTGGGAAGCGATGCTTACGTACTGGAGTGAGGCGCCAAACTCGTTTCCCACCTGGGTGTTGATGGCAGAGATCAGTTCCTTGCTGGCCAACATGGGCTTGTCTCCTCTCGAATCTGCAAACAGGATTTGCGAAATGCGGGTTTGATTCCCGTGTCCCGCAGGCGGAGCATAGCCGATTCGATCCGGCCAATCCACGCAATCGTAACGGTTAGGTGCGTTGTTATACTCTCCCCTCTCGTTACACCCGACCGGAGGCCTCCGGTCGAGAGCAGCGCACGCAAGCGGTCCAGGAGAATCGCATAGACATGACCGATAATCAGGCCACAGCCGACAATCACTATCGCGTTGTCATTCTGGGCTCGGGACCCGCCGGTCTTACTGCGGCGCTCTACGCGGCTCGAGCCAATCTGTCGCCCCTGGTGCTGGAGGGCAGCCAGCCGGGAGGCCAGTTGACGATCACCACCGACGTCGAGAACTTCCCGGGCTTTCCGGACGGAATTCTCGGGCCGGAGCTGATGGACAGGATGCGTGAGCAGGTAAAGAGGTTCGGCGCCCAGGTGCGCTTCGAGGTCGCCACCAAGGTCGATCTCGACAAGCGGCCCTTTACCGTCGAGACCGATGAGAGCTCCTACCGCGGCGACGCCCTGATCATCGCCACCGGAGCGGCGGCGCAGCAGCTGGGATTGGAATCTGAGAAGGAGCTCATGGGGTATGGCGTCTCCGCCTGCGCCACATGCGACGGGTTCTTCTTTACCGGTAAGGAGATTGTGGTCATCGGGGGTGGGGATTCCGCCATGGAGGAGGCCATCTTTCTCACCAAGTTCGCTACCAAGGTGACGGTGATCCATCGGCGCGACGAGCTGCGGGCTTCCAAGATCATGCAGGAGCGCGCCTTTGCCAACGACAAGATCGAGTTCCTCTGGAACAAGACCGTAGTGGAGGTATTGGGCAGCCAGGAGGAAAAGGTCCGCGGCGTGTTAGTGCGTGACACCCAGACGGGAGAGGAGGCGGAGTTCCCTTGCGAGGGAGTCTTCCTCGCCATCGGCCACAAGCCCAATACCGAGCTCTTTCAAGGCAAGCTCGAGATGAACGAAGTCGGCTATCTCACCGTGGCGGAGCCCACCACCAAGACCAATATCGAGGGCGTCTTCGCCTGTGGTGATGCCATGGACCCCAACTACCGACAGGCAATCACTGCCGCCGGCTCCGGATGCAAGGCGGCCATCGACGCCGAGCGCTGGCTAGAGGTCCATGATTGATGGCTGCGCTGTCGCAAACTCTCGGTGATCTAAAGGCCAGCGGCTACCAGCAGAGGTCGGTCAAGCGGGAGCTGCGCGACAACGCCCGGCGCAAGCTGGCGGCGGGTGAGACGCTCTTCCCCGGGGTCCTGGGCTACGAGCGGACGGTAATACCCGGAATCGTCAACGCCCTGCTCGCCGAGCACGATTTCATTTTGTTGGGTCTGCGTGGTCAGGCCAAAACCCGGATTCTGCGTGCCCTGACCGACTTCCTCGATCCCGAGGTTCCGGTCCTGGCCGGCAGCGAGCTCAATGATGATCCTCTGGACCCGATCTCCACCTGGGGCCAACGGCTGGTCGCCGAGCAGGGGGACAAAGCAGCGGTCGAGTGGCTGCCGCGTGAGGCCCGCTACAACGAGAAGCTGGCGACCCCCGATGTCTCCATCGCCGATCTGCTCGGTGACATCGACCCCATCAAGGCCGCCACCCAGAGACTCACCTATGCCGACCCCGAGGTCATCCACTTCGGCATCATTGCCCGCACCAATCGGGGGATCTTCGCCATCAACGAGCTGCCCGACCTGGCGCCACGCATCCAGGTCGGTCTGCTCAACATCCTGGAAGAGCGGGATCTCCAGATTCGGGGTTTCCCGGTGCGTGTCCCCCTGGACATCCTGATGGTGTTCTCCGCCAACCCCGAGGACTACACCAACCGGGGCTCGATCATCACCCCGCTCAAGGACCGGATCTCGTCCCAGATCCTCACCCACTACCCGCAGGAGGTCGAAACCGCCACCGCCATTACCCGTCAGGAGGCCTGGATCGAGAGAAAGACGGAGGGTGTCGTGGTGCCCGAATACTTCCAGCGGCTGGTCGAGCAGATCTCTTTTGCGGCACGCGAGAGCGAGCTGGTCGATCAGACCTCCGGCGTCAGCGCCCGTCTCTCGATCTCGGCCATGGAGCTGCTGGTCTCAAATCTCGAGCGGCGGGCCCTGTCGACCACCGACTCGCCCTCCTACCCCCGCCTCTGTGATCTGCCGATGCTGCTGCCGGCGCTCACCGGCAAGGTCGAGATGGTCTACGAGGGTGAGCAAAAGGGGGTCGAGGTCGTGGCACAGCAGCTCATCGGCGAGGCGATCAGAAAGGACTTCGACCGTCGCTTCCCCGAGATCGACAAGGGAGTGGGGAGCGGCGGCGAGGACGACACCGGCCCCTATGCCGAGATCGTCCGCTGGTTCTCGGAGGGCAACGAGATCGTGCTCTCCGACGAACAGCCCTTTGCCGACTACGAGGCGCAGCTGGCGACGATTCCGGGCTTGATGGAGCTCGCCGCCGGCTATGGTGAGAATCGCCAAGAGCGGGCGCTGGCGGCCGAGATGATCCTGGAGGGCCTCCACCTCAACCTCAAGATTGCCCGCCACGACATGGACAGCCAGATCAGCTATCGCGAGATGGTGAAGTTCCATCTCCTCCGCCCCCACCGGTCGTCTCCCGATCCCGACGGCATCAACTGATCGGACTCGGGCAGATCGGTGCGCCACCGTTATCTCTATTTGGATCCCGACTATCTCCAGGCTCTGCTGGCGGGTCTGGACCTCATGCGGATCTTCAACCAGCTGCTGCTGGCCAGTGGTGGTGACGTCGAACAGACGATGGAGTGGATGCGGTATCTCCAGCGGGAAGGCTATATCGACGAGCGGGTGGACCTGGAGGAATTCTTCGCCTCCCTCGAGGATCAGCAGATGGTGGGCCGGGACAGCGACGGCTCGCTCCAGCTCACCTCGATCGGCGAACGGCGGATTCGACGGAGCGCCTTCGAGGAGGTCTTCTCCAGCCTCAAACGCGGAGGCCCCGGCTATCACCCGGTGCGATCTTCCGGCGAAGGCGTGGAGCGGTTGCCGGAGACTCGTCCCTATACGTTTGGTGACGATCTACACCGGATCGACACCGGACGGTCGTTCCACAATGCCCTCAAGCGGACACAAGGTGAGCTCGAGCTGTCGGAAGAAGACCTCGAAGTCTACGAGACCGAGCACCTCACCTCCTGCGCCACCGTGGTCGCCATCGACGTGAGCCACTCCATGATCCTCTATGGCGAGGATCGAATTACCCCTGCCAAGACGGTGGCCCTGGCGCTCACCGAGCTCATCACCACCAAATATCCCAAGGACTATCTCGGCCTGATCCTCTTTGGTGATCGCGCCGAGCGGGTCGAGCTCTCCGAGATTCCCTACATTCAGGCCGGTCCCTACCACACGAATACCCGCGAGGCCCTGCAGCTTTCGCGCGCGCTCCTGGCCCGCCGGAAACAACCCAACAAACAGATCTTCCTGGTCACCGACGGCAAGCCCTCCGCCATCACCGAGGGCGGACAGGTCTACAAGAACCCCTTTGGCCTGGACATGAAGATCGTCAACCGGACGCTGGAAGAGGTGGATCTCTGCCGGCGGCAGCAGATCGTCATCACCACCTTTATGCTTGCCACCGACCCGATGCTCACCGACTTCGTCGAAAAGCTCACCCAGATAAACCGGGGCCGGGCCTACTTCGCCTCACCACACGACCTCGGGGAGTTTATCCTCGCGGACTACATCCGGAACCGGCGACGGCGGCTGCACTGACAAGATAGGGCTTGAGGGCTTGAGGGCTTGAGGGCTTGAGGGCTTGAAAAAAGAGTAACCCAATTCGAAACGGCTGGCACGGAGGCCGGCTAGTTGGCCTTCTTGGGAGTCACCCTCTTGACCAGCTGCCCCTTGCGCAGCCGTTCGTCGGGCTCGACCTGGTTGATCAGCGCGATCTGCTCCAGCGGAATCCCCGACGGATAGCGGGCGTCGAACTCACGCATCGTCATCTCCCGGTCGAGCTCGACGATGGAGATGCGCTGCGGCTGGACATTCAAGATCGCGGGGTCGCTGACGGTGTCGAAACTCTGCAGCGAGCGGTCGACCTCATCGGAGTATCGGTTCCACCGATCGCTCGGCGTGTAGCCCAACAGGCGAAAAGTCCGGTCGCGGTACCGCACAAAGGCGACACGACCACGCAGCAGACCGCTCTGTGTCTGCACCTGTATCAGAGCCCAGGCCGCCGGCAAACCGTTGATCGTGCCGCTCTTGATGCGATCGGCCTGAATACCCTGCTGGTTGACAAACGCCTGGGCAGCAGCGCGCGGATCGTTCTCCTCCGCCAGCGTCAACTCGACCGCGGCGTCGTTGGCGGGGCTGGTTCCCAATACCGCCTGTCTGAAATTCTTGGTCCCCCACCCCCGGGGGAAATCCATCTTGAAGGCCAACCCGGGATGGTAGAAGGTGTCGCCGTCGAAATAGCCTTCCCGGGGATTGTCGCCATAGACAAGCCCCTCGAGACGGCGAAGGTAGGAGTCCCTGCCGATGGTCGTCCCGCTCCAATCGATCTCGACCTCGGCGAGCTGGTTGCGGATGAGCTGGCCTCGATTCTCGGGTGCCGGATGAGTCGATAGCCAGCCGGGAACGGGTCCGCCCTCCGTCTGCTTCGAGACATCGTCGAGGATTTCGTAGATATTGGCCATCTCGCGGGCGTCATAGCCCGTCCGCACCGAGTAACGTAGTCCCAACTCGTCGGACTGGCGTTCGTCGTCGCGCGAGTACTTGAGGAATAGCAGACCAAGACCGGTCTGGGCGAGATCGCCGAACTGACGAAACTCAGGCGACAGAACCATGCCCACCCCGAGCCCGATATTCATCAGCTGCTGCTTGCTCATCTGGTTGACCGAATGGCGCGCCGTGACGTGTCCGATCTCGTGCCCCAGAACCCCCGCCAACTCGGCCTCCGAGTTGAAATGGGCCAGGATTCCCCGACTGATGTAGATGTAGCCGCCGGGATAGGCAAAGGCATTGACAATGGGATCGTCCACCACCCGAAAGGTCCATGGCAGGTGCGGCCGCTCAGAGGTCGAGGCGAGAGTCTCCCCCACCTCCTGCACATAGTCCTGGAGCCCGGGGCTGTCGTAGTACCCGAAGGCCTGCTCCACCTCCTCCTGGGCCTCCGCCCCTATGGCTATCTCCTGCTGCTCGCCGATAAGAGAGATCTGCTTCTTGCCAGTGGCGGGGTTGGTGGCGCAACCGACAGACAGAACAGTGGCCGCTGCCCACACCACGAGCAGTTGGAAGATCGTTCCTGCGCGCCTTTTCGACATCATCGTCTCCCGGTCGTCCAGCACCTATTCTAGTCTGCAGACACACAACTCGGATAAACCGCGCCGGCCACGCTAGACTCTGGTGCCTCGCTCGACTACCCATCAGCATTCGATCTCGCGTGTCCTCTCATGCCCACGATCTCCGCCACCGCTTCGGCCGGCTCACCTTTCTCAACATCCTCTCCAACGTCACCGTGCCGCTGGCATCACTGGTCGACGTCGCGTTGCTGGGACACCTCCCCGACATCAGCTTTCTGGCCGGGGTGGCGCTGGCCTCGGTTCTTTTCGAGTATGTCTACTGGACTTTTGGCTTCCTACGCATGGGCACCACCGGTCTCACGGCTCAGGCACAGGGACGAGCCGATTCGATCGAGATCTACCGCATTCTCTATCAGTCGCTGATCTTGGCAGTGGGTCTGGGGCTGGGTCTGCTGCTCCTGCAATGGCCGCTTCGCGAGCTGGGCTTCTCTCTGCTCAGCGGCGCTCCCGAGGTCGAGGCCGCCGGCCGCGCTTACTTCGACGCCCGCATTCTGGCGGCCCCCGCGGTGCTCGCTAACTTCGCCTTTCTCGGGTGGTACTTGGGCCGGGAAGAAAGCGGCCACGCCCTGATCATGACGCTGGTGGCCAATCTCGGCAATATCGTCTGCAATTACATCCTCATTATTCGTCTGGGTCTGGCCGCCTGGGGAGCCGGTCTTGGTACGGCCATCAGCCAGTATCTGATGCTGGCAACCGCCATTCTCATCTTCCGCCGGGTACCCGATCGGCTGGGGTGGCGACAGGTCGAGGTGTGGGATCCCGCCGCTCTGTGGGGGATGTTGCGTCTCAACCGAGACATCCTCATCCGCACCGTCTCCCTGATCACCGCCTTTGCCCTGTTCACCAACTTCAGCTCGATTCTCGGCACGATCACCCTGGCCGCCAACGCCATCCTGCTCCGCTTCCTCGGCTTTGCCGCCTATCTGATCGACGGCGCCGCCTTTGCGACCGAGAGTCTCGCCGGCTATTTTCGCGGCCGTGGAGATCGACACTCCCTACATCGCCTCTTCCGGCTGGCGCTGCTGACGGGCATCGCCTTCGCCCTACCCTTCATGGGCCTGTTTGTCCTGGCGCCCACCGCCGTCACCCGGTTGATTACCACCCACGGACCCACCACCGCCGAAGCCGTCCGCTATGCCTGGTGGCTTGCACCCACCCTCCTGTTTGGTGCCACGGCCTACATCTATGACGGCCTCTATCTCGGTCTCAGCGCCGGCCGCCCGCTGCGCAACGCCATGCTCTTCTCCACTCTCGTCGTCTTTCTCCCACTGGCGATGGCTGCCACC
>SBFI01000295.1 GCA_006227875.1 Acidobacteriota bacterium | reverse complement strand
TGGCGGGAGTCCAAGACCCTCTTCCGCGCCCGTCGTCGGCGGTTGATGCTGGGTTTTGTCTTTCTGGCGATCAGCCGCCTGGCGGGAATGGTCCTGCCGGCCTCCACCAAGTTCCTCATCGACGAAGTCATCGGCAACGAACGGGTCGAGCTTCTGTGGTGGATCGCTCTGGCGGCGGCTGCGGCCACCCTTGTCCAAGCGGTCACCTCGTACTCCCTTTCGATTCTGTTGGGGATCGCCGGCCAGAGGTCGGTCAACGACCTGCGGATAAGGGTGCAAAAACACATCGGTCGCTTGCCGGTCAGATTCTTCGAGGAGAACAAGAGTGGTGAGCTGATCTCGCGCATCATGCACGACTCCGAGGGCATGCGGAACCTGGTGGGATCCGGTTTTGTCCAATTGGCGGGCGGCATGATCACCTCGGCGGTGGCGATGGCGGTCCTCTTCTGGCTCAACTGGCGTCTGACCCTGCTGACGCTTCTGCTCCTGGTGATGTTTGCCGGGGTCCTGGTCGTGGGCTTTAATCGTATCCGCCCGGTGTTCCGGGAGAGGTCGAAGGTCATGGCGGATGTCACCGGGCGTCTGGCCGAGTCCTTGGGTGGGATTCGAGTGGTCAAGGCCTACACGGCCGAAAAAAGAGAAGAGCGTACTTTCGCCGCCGGGGCCCACAACCTGCTGCGCAAGATCGTCCGCTCCATGATCGGAGTAGCCACCATCGGCAGCCTCGCACGGCTCCTCTTCGGTCTGGTCGGCTTGACCATGAGCATCGCCGGCGCGCGAGAAGTGCTAGTGGGTCGGATGACCGTGGGCGACCTGGTCATGTTTGTCGTCTTCACCGGCATGATGGTGGCGCCGCTCATCCAGATGGCCAATATCGGCACCCAGATCACCGAGGCCTTTGCCGGTCTCGACCGCATTCACGAGGTTCTCTCCGAGCCGACCGAGACCGTCCTCCATGCCGGTCGCCAGCGCCTGCCTAGAGTCGACGGGAGGATCGAGTTCGAGGACATCGAATTCGAATACAAGCCCGGAGAGCCGATTCTCAAGCGTGTCAGCTTTGTCGCTCCCGCCGGCACCACCACTGCCCTGGTGGGTCCGAGCGGGGCCGGTAAGAGCACCGTGATCAGTCTGATCATGGCCTTTCGTCAGCCTGACGAGGGACGGATTCTCGTTGACGGCACCCCCCTTAGAGAGATCTCCCTCCACGACTACCGCTCCCAGCTCGCGGTGGTGCTCCAGGACGACTTCCTGTTCGACGGCACCATCGGCGAGAACATCTCTTACAGCCGGCCGCGGACCACGGAGGCAGAGATCGAATCGGCCGGTCGGCTGGCTCGATGCGAGGAGTTTGTCGAGACCTTTCCCGACGGCTACGACACGGTGATCGGTGAGCGGGGGGTCAAGCTTTCGGGTGGCCAGCGACAGCGGGTGACCATCGCCAGGGCGATACTGGCCGACCCGAGAATCCTGATTCTCGACGAGGCCACATCGAGTTTGGATACCGAGAACGAGCTCCTGATCCAGGAGGGCTTGAAGGCTCTAAAGCAGGGACGAACCTCGTTCATCATCGCTCACCGGCTGTCCACCATTCGCAATGCGGACCAGATCCTGGTGATGGAGGGGGGAGAGATCATCGAGCGCGGTACCCATGACGAGTTGATCGCGGCCGGTGGTCGGTACAAGGAGCTCTACGAGAAGCAGTACAGCTTAGAGATGGATCAGTTCGTCAATCCGGGAGAAGAACCCACGCTGGCTGCCTCCACACCCGACCTGGGGCAAGCCGGCGTCGATCGGCCCGGGTCATCCGGATCACCCTTTCCCACAGACTGAGACGGTATCGGCATGACCGAGCTGCTCTACCACACCGATTCCTATCTACGGGAGTTCGAGGCGGAGGTGAGCGAGGTCGACACCGAGAATCGCAGGCTGGTCCTGGACCGGACCGCTTTCTACCCGGGTGGTGGTGGCCAACCGCACGATCTGGGCAGCCTCGACGGCACACCGGTAACCAAGGTCAAGACCGATTCCGGTCGGGTATGGCACTGGCTGGGTGAAGGTGAGCTGCCGACGGTGGGGTCCGAGGTCGCCGGGGAGCTCGACTGGGAGCGGCGGTACCGGCTGATGCGCACCCACACCGCCCTTCACGTCTTGTGCGGGGTGATCTGGCGGGATCACCGGGCACAGGTCACCGGTGGCAATATGGAGCCGGGCCGGGGGCGGTTGGATTTCGAGTTGGAGTCCCTGGGGGCCGACATGGTTCCCGGCATCGAGGAAGCCTGCCGGCAGGAGGTCGCGGCGGCGAGGGAGATCCGGGTCCAGATCCTGCCGCGACAGGAGGCCATGGAGATCCCCGACCTCATCCGCACCAAGATCAATCTCCTGCCACCGGGAATCGCCGAAATCCGCACGGTGGAGATCGTCGGTCTCGATCTCCAGGCCGACGGCGGCACCCATGTCGCCAACACCTCCGAGGTGGGCGAGCTCCGGATCGTCAAGTATCGCTCCAAGGGCGCCACCAACAAAAGACTGTATCTGGAGGTCTAGCGACGAAGCGGCCGGCCCGACCACGCGCCTTCGGCGCGCGGTGCCCGCCGGCCGACGGGTCGTATCTCCACGCTTGGTGGCGGCCCGGTCTCGTGCCCTCCGGGGGCTCCCCTCCGCTGCGCGGGAGGATGGCTCCGCTGCGGTGAGCCCCCTCCGGTCCCGAGCCCGAGCTGGCACGGCGGGTCGGCAACGGTGCGGTGGTCTGCCACTACGCTCCAACCGCGCACGCTCCACGGCCAGGGAAGTGCCCTGGCTTTCGCCTCAGCGCCCAGTCGCTCCGTCGGCAGACCCCCGCCCCGTCACCGCCCCGCGAGACATGACAGCGGGC
>SBFI01000303.1 GCA_006227875.1 Acidobacteriota bacterium | reverse complement strand
AGGCGAGCGGTGTCGTGGGCACGGACGGCGGTCGAGGAGATCACCAGGTCCGGGGTCTGCTCGAGACGAGATAGAAAGACACCTATCGCTCGTGCCGCCGATCGGCCCCTTGGAGCGAGCGGGCGCTCGTGGTCGGCACCAAAGTCGGCGTTCCAGTCCGACTTGCCGTGGCGGAGGATGAAGAGAGTCTTCAAGGTTCGATCACCATGGATGCGTTTGGGCCATCAAATCCCGCACGTATTCTGTACGAGATCGGGCTGAGGTCAAGCGTCACTTCCAAGGCCGGCTGCACAGACCGTAAGTCTGTTAGAATAAACGTTTTGCACCATTCGCACGGAAACCGGAGAGCGGCGAGGGAAAGTCGAGATGGCCGATGTAGTCGTGGCAAAGCAGGAGACCCCGGGGGAGAAACCGCGCGGCAAGGCGGTCAACCTCAACCATAGGACCTACTACCTGAACCGGGAGCTCAGTTGGCTGCAGTTCAACGAGCGGGTTCTCGAGGAGGCGCTCGACAACAAGAATCCCCTTCTCGAACGGGTCAAGTTCCTGTCGATCTTCTCCAGCAATCTGGACGAGTTCTTCATGATCCGTGTCTCCGGGCTACGGCGTCAGCTCGCCGGCGGCGCCCTCCACGCTCCACCCGACGGCATGTCGCCGGCCGAGCAGTTGACCGCCATCCGCGACCGTCTCGAGCCCGCCTTGGACCAGGCGGAAGATTGCTGGATGAACGAGATCCGGCCCCTGCTGATGCGGGAGGGGATCAAGGTTCTCAACCATGACGATCTGAAAAGCAAACAGCGCAAGCTGCTGCGCAAGCTGTTCAAGAGAGAGATCTTCCCGGCGCTGACGCCCTTGGCCTTCGATCCGGGACATCCCTTTCCGCATATCTCCAACCTGAGCATCAATCTTGCGGTGGTGGTCAAGGATCCGGGGCACGGTGAGAGGTTTGCACGGGTCAAGGTTCCCCACATGTTTCCGCGATTCGTGCGCATTCCCAGCGAGGAGAAGGCGGATACCCAGGAGCGCCTCGGTCTCGAGGGACATACATTCACCAATTTCGTGCCGTTGGAAGAAGTGGTGGCCGAGAATCTGGATACCCTCTTTCCCGGTCTCGAAATCGATTCAGCCTACCCCTTCCGCGTTACCCGCGACGCCGATGTCGAGATCGAAGAGGACGAGGCCTCCGATCTTCTGGCGGCGATGGAAACCGTGGTCGGCCAACGTCACTTCGGCTCGGCTGTCCGTCTCGAGATCGACGCCCGAATGCCCGACAGAATCCGCGAGATCCTGACCAAGAACCTGGGGCTGGCGCCCTATCAGGTCTATGCGGTGGACGGTCCTCTCGGACACTCGGACCTGATGCAGCTTGCCTCCCTGGACCGGGCCGAGCTCAAGGATCCACCGTTCAAGCCGGTGGTCTCTCCGGCCCTTGCCCGGGCAAAGAGTATCTTTTCGATCCTCAAGGATCGGGATGTCCTGCTCTACCACCCGTACGACAGCTTTACACCGGTGGTGGACTTTCTCCGGGAGGCCGCCGCCGATCCCGATGTCGTGGCCATCAAACAGACTCTCTATCGGGTCGGCCCCAACTCTCCCATCGTCCGATCACTGCGCGAGGCACGCGAGAACGGCAAGCAGGTTTCGGTGCTGGTCGAGCTCAAGGCCCGTTTTGACGAAGAGAACAACATCGTCTGGGCGCGCTCGCTGGAGCGGGCGGGAGTGCACGTTGTCTACGGACTGCTGGGGCTCAAGACCCACGCCAAGATGTGCCTGGTGGTCCGCCGCGAGCCGGAGGGCCTCAAGCGCTATGTCCATCTGGGAACCGGCAACTACAACCCGGTCACCGCCCGCATCTACTCCGACATCGGCTATCTGACAACGGACCGCGACTTGGCGGCCGACGTTTCTCAGCTGTTCAACGCCCTGACCGGCTACTCGCGCAAGGACGAGTACCGGAAGCTGCTGGTGGCGCCCGGCAGCATGCGGCAGCGGATCCTGGACTGCATAGATCGTGAGATCGAACAGCACAAAAAGAACGGCGACGGCCACTTGGTCTTCAAGATGAATGCGCTCGTCGACAAGGCATGCATCAAAGCCCTCTACGAGGCCTCGAGAGCGGGGGTCAGGGTGGATCTCCAGGTCAGAGGTATCTGCTGTCTGCGGCCCGGTGTGGATCGGGTGAGCGAGAACATCGACGTCACCTCCGTCGTCGGACGCTTTCTCGAGCATGTCCGCATCTTCTATTTCCACAACGGCGGAGAGGAAGAGATCTTCATGGGCAGCGCCGATCTGATGCCACGCAACCTCGACGGCCGGGTGGAGACGCTTTTTCCGGTCAGCGACGAGAGACTCAAAAGGGCCATCCGCGACGACATTCTCTTTCTCCACCTCAGGGACAATCTGCAGTCCCGTCGGCTGCTACCCGATGGCAGCTATGAGAGGGTCGGGCCGGAGCCGGATGAGGCGCCTCTGAGCTCGCAGGAGTGGCTCCTGGCACAGGCCGGGTCGTGGCACTTCGACGACAAGGCCTGAGCCAGGGTGAGCCTGCACTTCTCACCGCCCTTCTACTGCAGCGGCGTATCTGCCTGCATCTGCTACGTTACGCTCGGTCGGGCCTGCTCAACGTACTTCGAGTACGTAGTCGCAGGCCCTCTCTCGCAAGCCTTGCAGCTAGAGGCACCTACGCCGCTTCGCTAAGAACGGCGATGAGAAGTGCAGGCTAGGTCAACTGTTCTTCTGATTGTCCTTCTTCGACTCGTCTGCATTGACCGGGGAGTCGGTATCCAAATTAGCGGTGATGGTATCGATCAGCACCTCCTGGGTTCTGATCCGAGCCCACAGCTTGTCGTTGCCCTCGATGATGCTCCATGGAGC
>SBFI01000193.1 GCA_006227875.1 Acidobacteriota bacterium | reverse complement strand
ACATCCTGGCGGGGCGCGACAAGCGAGCCATCGCCAAGAGCTACATCTGGTAGGGAGACTACAAACGCCCGAGATAGACCCGGGTGTCGTACTCGATGGTGACCCGGCCCTCGGTCTGGTGGGTGTCGAAGATCGACCGCAGTGCTTCGACCATGGGCCGGTGTTTCGGGTGACCGGCGGCAGGGGAGTAGGAAGAGGAGAGGAGGCGTCCCTCGAGGCCCTCGTAGCCCAAGCTCTGGCGATTGTCGAAGGTAGCGGTGACGACCTCGCCGGGGCCCAGGAAAGAGTCGATCTCGATCTGCCCGATCCGGGTATGGTCCACTTCCCGATAGTCGGTTGCCCAGGTCAGGAGCAGCTCCTCGTAGGCCCTTAGAAAAGACGTAGAGGTCTTGCGGCGGTCATTCCAGATCAAGGCCACCCAGCCGCTGGTCTGGAGGATGCGCTCGAGCTCCGGTCGTGCCCGCTGGGGATCGAACCAGTGAAAGGCCTGCCCGGCTCCCGGCGGGCAGGGTCGTCTCTTCAGCGCTGCCCGCCACGCTGGTAAACAGATCGCTGTCGGCAAAAAGCTCCTCTGCGGCCTCGCGCATCTCCCGGTTGGGCTCGACACCGATGACCCGGTTGCCATGGTCGAGGAACAGACGGCTCAGAAGACCGGTCCCCGAGCCGATATCGGCAATCGTCCACTCTCTGGTCAGCCCAGATTGCGCGGCCAGAAAATCGAGGATCTCGGCTGGATAGGACGGACGCCAGCGCAGATAGTCGGCTACGCGATCAGAGAATCGTCGGGTGGGGTCGCCGGTCTGCATCTCTCGCCCCGGTCTACCCGCGGCTACATCCTCTTTGGTAGTGGCAGACCCAGGAGCGCTGCCAGGCTATCCAGCCCACGCATGAAGATCTGGGTGGTGGCGAGACGGGCACGGCGTCGTCGGTCTCCTGCAGGATCGGATGGCGATGGTAGATGGCGTGGAACTTCTGCGCCAGATCCAGAGCGTGCCGGGCGAGAAGCGACAGCTCGAGGCTCTTCCCGGCCACCTCGACCCGCTCGGGTATCTGTGCCACCGACAGATTCAGATCCCAGAGATCGTCGGCCCAGACCTCGGCCGGCAGAGCGGCCGCCTCGTCCGGGGAGACCTCGGTCTCCAGACCGGCACCCTCCAGCTTGCGCTGGATGTTGCGCGCCCGCACCATCGAGTACTGCAGATAGGGGCCCGAGTCGCCCTCGAAATTGAGCGCCTCGTCCAGATCGAAGGCGATCACCCGGGTGGTGGTGGCCTTGACCATGAAGAAGCGCAGCGCCGCGACGGCGATCTGATGGGCGAGTGTGTCGAGCTCGGTCTCGTCGAGATCCCGATTGCGGCTGGAGATCTCGTCGCGGCTCTTGGCCTCCAACTGATCGATGAGATCGTCGGCCTTGACCCCGATACCCTTGCGACCGGACATCTCGAGGCTGCGCGTCTCTCCGTCGGCGGTCTCGTCCAGATAGCCGAGCTGCTGCGCTGTGGCCGGCGACAGGGAGACCATCTCGTAGGCGAAGTGAATGGATTCGGCGGCCTCGGCGATGTATCCCAGAGCCTCCAGCCCGGCGCGAACGATCTTCTGCAGATAGCTCTGACGAGCGTCGATGACATTGATCGCCCGTTGACCGTGGCCGAACAGCGGGTGCTCTTCGACCCCATCGATAGTCGTTTCCCAGAGATCCTCCGTCTCCCAGAATCGATACTCGAAGTCCTTTTCCAGCAGGCCGAATTTCCACAGCTGATAGGCGATGTCCTTGCCCACGTAGGTGACCGTGCCGTCCGATCGTACGATCACCTTGTCGGGATCCTCCAGACCGGCAAACTCCTCGCTGCCGGCCAGCGGCATCACCCAACAGCCGGCATTCTTGCCTTCCGCCTCGAGGCGTACGGCGCCCGAGTCCTTGAGCTGCTCGAAGGCCTCGGCAAAGAAGTCGAGAGCCAGGATGGCCCCCTCGTGGGTCAGGAGATCGTAGTCGACGTCGATGCGAGCCATCGTCGCCAGGTGACGAGCCACGACCCGCCGGGAGACCAGCCTCCCCATCTCGGCCCGTAGGCCTTCACTCCGCTCCATAGCGTGCAGGGTCTGGCGGCGGAGATCCTGTCGCGAGGCATCTTCCTCGTACCATTGACCGACTTCGCTGTAGAGATCCCAGCAGATGTAGTCGAAAGGTTCGGGAAGCTCCGCCACCTCCTCCAGACCCATCCCCCGCAGGTCGAGAAAGCCGACCACCACGTCGGCCAGTTGTACCCCGGTGTCGTCGATGTAGTTCTGGACCTCGACGGTGAAGCCCAGGGCCCGGTTGACCCGCACCAGTACGTCGCCCAGTGTGGCGTTGCGCAGGTGGCCGATGTGAGCCGCCTTGTTGGGGTTGATGTTGGTGTGCTCGATGATGACCTTTGTGGCTCGGCGCTCGGCCGGGGGCGAGGGCGGCTCGCCGAGCAGGCGCCCGGCAACCGCGCTCCGGTCGAGAAAGATGTTGAGATACCCGGCTCCCTCGACCCGGATCTCGCTTACCCAGGGGGGTGTCTCGAGCCCGCCGGCAAGCTCCTCGGCAATGGCCCGTGGGTTCTTCTTGACCTCCCGCGCCAGATGGAGGGGGGCCGGAAAAGCCAGATCGCCCAACTCTCGTCGGGGTGGCACCTCGATTGCTGGCTCGTGCTCCAGGTCGTAGACCTCCCGGATGCGGCGAGACAAAAGAGAAGCCAATTCCTGCTTGTACGCGCTGAGCATGGCCAGCGGAGTCTATACCACGGGCCTGCCATTTTGGCAGGTTCACTTCTTGATATCATTGGCAGGCTGTCACACGGGACGAAGAGGGATCAGGAATGGCAGAGACCACGAAGGACAAGAACCACGTTTGCATAAAGATGAATGGTACCGAGCTCGAGCTGGTCGAGGGCGATATCACCGAGCTCGAGGCCGAGGCCATTGTCAATCCGGCCAATGCCCAGCTCAAGCTGGGGACCGGGGTGGCCGGGGTCATTCGCAAGAAGGGCGGCCCCTCGATCCAGAAGGAGTGTGACCGGATCGGCGGCACCCCGGTGGGCACCGCGGTCATCACCGGCGCGGGCCTGCTGCCCCACCGGCATGTGATCCACGCCGTCGGACCCAAGATGGGTGAAGGGGACGAGGATCGGAAGCTGGCCGCGGCTGTCCGCTCTTCGTTGGCCCTGGCCGATCGACACAGCTTGCTGTCGATCGCGCTGCCGGCCATCTCGACGGGGAACTTTGGCTACCCGGTGCCCCGCTGCGCCAAGGTGACGTTGACCGAGATCCACCGCTATCTGCAGGGCGGGACCAAGCTGGAGCGGGTGATGGTCTGCCTCTTCGACGACGACACCTTCAACACCTTCCGCGCCGAGCTGCGACGGGGCTTCAGGTAGTTCTCGGGTCGATCAACCAACTAGGCACCGAACTTGGCCAACCGACCGGCGTTGGCCAGCAACATACCGATGAGATCGATGGACCGGAAGGTCCCCAGGTGGCCTCGAGCGGCCGCCGTCTCGGTGAACTCGGTCGTCTCGTCCGCAAAACAGAACTCGGAGTGAATGAGCAGCGGCACCGGGTGCCAGCTGTGGGCCTTTAGCGGTACCGGTGTGGAGTGGTCTCCGGTGACGGCCAGCGCCGCGGGACCGAGCTCCAGGAGCCGGGGCAGCTCGGCATCGACACTCTCCAGCACCCTTATCTTGGCCTCCAGATCGCCGTCTTCTCCGGCCTTGTCCGTCTGTTTGATGTGGACAAAGAAGAAGTCGAACCGATCCCAGTGCTCCACTACCGTGCC
>SBFI01000316.1 GCA_006227875.1 Acidobacteriota bacterium | reverse complement strand
GAGCCGCTTCGCTTCCGGCCCGCGTCCGGCTTCCTTCAGGAGAGCAGTGACGCGGGCCTGCGCTACGGGCTGGATCCCGCCGGTTTCGCCTGGCCGCCCGCCGGTGGACCCTCGCCCGTGCTCGACGTCGCTCCCACCGGGAGCCTGAGCCGACCCCATCGGTGGATCGCCCGCGCGCACCCGGAGCGAGCATCGGGAGACTCAACGGGGAAAGACTACAGACTCCGTCGGCCGGGGCGGAGGCCGGCCGCTTCAGTCCCCGGACGCGGCGGCTGTCCGGTCGTAGACGAGGAAGCTGTACCGGTACTCGTTCTTCTCGTCGGGGGTGTGGTCTTCCTGCGAGACCAGGGTCCAGTCGGATTCTGGCAGGTCGGGGAAGCGGGTGTCGCCTTCGATGGCGGCGTGGATCCGGGTCAGATAGAGGCGGTCGGCCCGTGGCAGGGTCAGGTGGTAGATCTGGGCGCCACCGGCGACAAAGGCCTCGTCGTCGTCGGCCTGAGCGGCAAGTTTGACCGCTTCGTCGAGCGAGCCGGCCAGCTCGACTCCGTCCGGCAAAGTCGGCTGGCCACGTGAGATCACCACCGTCGTGCGGCCGGGCAGCGCACGGCCGATGGCTTCGAAAGTCTTGCGGCCCATCAACAGATGGTGGCCCATGGTGAGCTGCTTGAACCGTTTGAGATCGGCGGGCAGATACCAGGGAAGGTCGTTGCCGCGGCCGATGACACCGGATTCGGCGACCGCGACGATGATGGACAGCCTCATACGGCGATCGGTGCCTTGATGTGCGGGTGGGGGTCGTACCCCTCGAGGGTGAAGTCGTCGAAGTCGAAGTCGAGAATGGATCGGATGTCGGGGTTGAGCCGCAGGCGGGGAAGTGTGCGCAACTCGCGGCCGAGTTGCTCTCGGGCCTGTTCGAGATGATTGAGATACAGGTGGGCGTCCCCAAAGGTCGTGATCAGCTCACCCGGCTCGAGCCCACAGACCTGAGCCACCATCATGGTCAGGATCGAATAGGACGCGATGTTGAACGGCACCCCCAGGAAGACATCGGCACTCCGCTGATAGAGCAGACAGGAAAGCCGTCCGTCAACGACGTTGAATTGAAAGAGGAGGTGGCAGGGAGGCAGCCGCATCTTGTCGAGCTCGGCGACGTTCCAGGCACTGACGATGTGTCGCCGCGAATAGGGCTGTGTCTTGATCTGCTCGATCACCTGGGAGATCTGATCGATCCTGCGCCCGTCGGGTGCCGGCCAGGAGCGCCACTGGTAGCCGTAGATGGGTCCCAGATCGCCCTTTTCGTCGGCCCACTCGTCCCAGATCCTGACCCCGTGCTCATTGAGGTAGCCGGTGTTGGTGTCGCCCTTCAGAAACCAGAGCAGCTCATAGATGATCGACTTGGTGTGCAGCTTCTTGGTGGTCAGCAGGGGAAAGCGATCACGCAGGTCGAACCGCGTCTGGTAGCCAAAGACGCTGATGGTGCCGGTGCCGGTACGGTCGGGCTTTTCGGTGCCGTGGTCGAGGATATGTTGGAGCAGATCGAGGTACTGACGCATGGCTTATGACAGCGTATGGCTTCGTACCGGGATAGGCAAATCCGGCGCTAGATTTTGAAGACAACGGCGAAGGCGGCAATGGCGCCCAGCAGCGGCACACCAAGGAGAAGCCATCGAGCCCGGCCGGGGCTGCTGCGGGCCACCAGCGGCATCAGGCCGAGGGCTATCCAGATGGCGAGCTTGACCCAGATCCAGAGGGCCCAGTCGCCGTCCGCCGTCAGCAGCCGCGCCAATAGGCCAAACCCCCCGAGCAGCACCAGAAACATGCCGACGCCAAAGGTCCGGTAGATCAGCTTGTAGAGCTGACCGGTCGGCGGTTTGCCGGCGGCAAACAGAGCGCTTAAGGCGCCCAGCCCGCCAAAGAGCAGAAATAGACCCAGAAAGTGAACAACCCGATAAATAGTCACTGGAACCATCGTCCGGCCTCCCAATAGAGTTCTTGCAGGTCCACCCATTCTAAACGTTGTAGGCGTCGAGCCGGTAAGCTAGCCGATCGTGCTGTTTCGAGGTGATCGATCCGCGCTGCTGCTGGCGGCTTTCTTCCTGCTCTCGTGTGCCGGCTCCCCGCCGCCTGTGCTCGAAGCGGCGCCCGACAGTGCGCGCGATACCCCGGTGATACTGGTGCCCGGGACAACGGGTGTCGAGCTCAAGAACCCGACGAGCGGCAAGTTTGTCTGGGGCAAGGGGATCAACCTGCTCCGGCCCCACGACGGTGGTTATGCCATGGCCCTTCCTGTCGACGCGGCAGCTGACACCACGCCGGATCTCGAAACCGGCAAGGTGATCGAGGAAATCCGTTTGGGCGGGCTGATCCGCAAGCCGGTCTACGGGCCGATAGTCGATCTGTTTGCCGCCAACGGATATCAGCCCGGAGATCTCGAAGCTCCGCGACCTGACGACACCTTCTTCCTCTTTGCCTACGACTGGCGACAGGAGAATGTGGCCTCGGCCGCCCTGCTCCTCGAGCGTCTGGAGAATCTCCGCAGAGTGCGCGGGAGCCCCCGGCTGCCGGTGGCGCTCATCTGCCAGAGCAACGGTGCCCACATCTGCCGGTACCTGGCCAAGTATGGCGGTGCGCCGCTGGCCGAGGCCGAGGCCGGTCGAGTCGGGCCGCCGGCGGCTGTCGAGGTGGAAAAGCTGATCCTGGTTAGCAGCTCCAACGGTGGCAGCCTGCGCATCCTGCGCGAGCTCGATCGCGGCCGCAGCTATATCTCACTTGTTGGCTGGCGGCCCGAGACCCTCTTTACCTTTCGCTCCCTGTTCCAGGACCTGCCGGCCTACCGTGCCGACCTCTTCATGGATGAGCAGGGCGGGTCCATGGAGGTCGACCTCTACGACCCGGTCGCCTGGCGTACCTTTGGCTGGTCGATCTATGGGGCGCCCGCCGCGCGCCGCGTCGACGGGGCAAGACGTTCGGACCTCTTTGGAGACGGGAAGACGAGATTCGACTATCTCCGGCGAACCCTCGACTCGGCCCGCCGTTTCCAGAAGGTGCTGGCGACCGACTCCCCGGGCTTTGGCCGGCCCGACTACTACTTGATTCAGAACCGAGACATCGACACCCCTGAGCGGGCGGTGCTGGTGGAAAAGAAGGGAGTCTGGAAGACCTTCTTTACCGGCGATCGCTGGCTCGAGAAGCGGCCCCACCTGAAAGAGCTGGCGACGACCGCCGGTGATGGACACGCGGGTATCGAGAGCCAGCTCTGGCTCTCTCCCCAGGAGCAGGACCGGATGGTGGACGAGCCCTACGAAGTCGAAGGAGACCATTTCGATCTCATTCTCGACCCGTCGGCGCTCGAGTACCTTCTCCAGATCCTCGCGGATCGAGGCTGACCGAACGGCCAGTCCTCGCGCCGGCCTACGTCTCACGAGGTCTCCCCGTTGAGTCTCCCGATGCTCGCTCCGGGTGCGCGCGGGCGATCCACCGATGCGGTCGGCTGCAGCGCCCGGCGGCGCCCGCAGAGCCGCTGCGCTTCCGGCCCGCGTCCGTCTGCCTTCAGGAGATCGGTGACGCGGGCCTGCGCTACGGGCTGGACTCCGCCGGCTGCGCCTTGCCGACCGCGGGTGGATCCTCGCCCGTGCTCGATGTCGCTCCCACCGGGAGCCTCACCGGGGCAACTACCTCAGCGGCAGCCGTCAGGACGCGGGTTTCGGCCCGGCGGAGCATCGTCTTCGCTAGCGTAGCCGGGTCGAGAACCCGCGGCCCCAGGCGGCCGCCGTGGCTGCCCGGGGTCGGGACCGGAGGGGG
>SBFI01000207.1 GCA_006227875.1 Acidobacteriota bacterium | reverse complement strand
TGATGCAGGCCGACCCGGACTACGTCCAAGAGCGATCGGTCTGGGTGATCATCCGCGCCTTCGAGCAGGAGGCCTGTTTTGTCCTCATGCTGTGGGCCATGGCCATCATGGTCTTCAAAGGGGTGCAGGCGTCGAGGGAGCACCGACTGCTCCAGGAAGAACTGGTGCCGGTGGCCGAGGGGACCAAGATCCTGCCCGAGGACGCCCGCGAGTATGCCCGTCAGATCCAGGCACTGCCGGAGTCCGAGCAAAAGTATCTGCTGCCACGCACCTTGCTGGCGGCGCTCCACCGCTTCAGCGCCACCCGCAACATCCAGGACGTCTCCACCACGGCGCTGGCGGTCACCAACGCCGAGTCCGAGCGACTGGAATCGGAGCTCTCGATGGTGCGCTACATCGCCTGGGCCATCCCCTCCATCGGCTTTATCGGCACCGTCCGCGGTATCGGCGAGGCTCTCGGCCAGGCCCATCAGGCGGTCGAGGGTGACATCGCCGGGGTGACACGCAGCCTAGGTGTGGCCTTCAACTCCACCTTTATCGCCCTGTTGATCAGCATCGTGTTGATGTTTCTGTTGCACCAGCTGCAGCTCCATCAGGAGCGGCTGGTGTTGGAGACGGAGACCTACCTGGATAAGCACTTGATTCGGCACTTGCAGGTGGGGGGAGGGGAAAAGAAGGGCTTGAGGGCTTGAGGGCTTGAGGGCTTGAGAAGATGATAGCCATCGAGCTGATCGACGTTGGCATTGCGGCCTTTGACGACTCGGGGTTGGTGCTGCCGCCGGATCCTGGCTACGCGCTGATCGAGGGTGAGGAGCTGCTGACCGGCCATGCCGCCCTCGGCCACGGCCGGTTGAAGCCGCGACGGGTTCATCACCGGTTTTGGGACGAGCTCGACACCACCCCCCTCCCACGACCCTTCCCCCGCGGCCTCAACCGCGCCGATCTGGCGCACGCCCACCTTTCCCGCATCTGGACCACAATTCCGAACCGACCGACTTCCGCGCAGGAAGGGCGCGATGGCGCTCGGCTGATCCTTGCGGTACCCGGTTGCTTCTCCGCCGATCAACTGAGCCTCATCCTGGGAATCGCCAAGGCCTGCGAGATGCCGGTCGTCGGTATGGTCGACTCCGGCGTCGCCGCCTCGGCCCACGGCTACCCCGGCCCCAGGCTCCTCCACCTCGATTTGCTTCTCCATCGGGTCGTGCTGACCGAGATGTCCCAACAAGATGGTGAGGTCGTCCGCCGCCGGGTCGAGACCATCGAGGAGGCCGGCCTGGTGGAGCTGCTGGATCTCTGGGCCAAACAGATCGCCGATCTCTTCATCCACGAAACCAGATTCGACCCCCTCCACTCGGCCACCACCGAGCAGAGCCTCTACGACCATCTCCCGGAGACCCTGGCCCGGCTCCGACGGGCCGACAGCACCCTGCTGCTGATGGAGGTCGGCGGCAAGGAGAAGAGCGTCGAGCTCGGTCACCGGCAGCTGGTGGCCGCGACCGACCGGATCTATCAGTCGATCCTCCAGCTCGTCCGCTCGGCCGCGGAGGCCGGCCCGGCGGCCACCCTGCTCCTCTCCCATCGGATCACACAGCTACCCGGGCTCGAGCAACAGCTGGTCGATGCGGTCGGCACCGCCATGGTCACACTCTCGGCGGGGGCCGCAGCGGCGGGTGCTCTCGAGCACCGCCGGCTCATCGCCTCCGAAACTGAAGAGATCCCATTTGTCACCCGGCTGCCGGCGATCGCCACGATCGAGGCCGCATCCCCGGCGGTGGACGAGGACACGGAAGAATCGCCAAGCGGGCCCACGGAGCGAAGACCGACCCACGTCGTGCACGAAGGCTTCGCCTACCCCATCACCGAGCAGCTGCTGGCCCTCGGCACCGAGCTTCCGGAAGGGAGCCGCGGCATCGAGATCTTGGACATGACCGAGGGAGTCTCACCCACCCACTGCAGCATCTTTCTCTCTGAAGGAAGGGTATTGGTCGAGGATCACAGCACCGACGGCACCTATCTCAACGACGAGATGGTAGAGGGCACGGCCACTCTCGAAACCGGCGACCGGCTGCGGCTGGGGAGCCCCGGAGTCGAGCTCCAACTGATCGCCGTCGAGGAGAACGATGGCACGCCGTGAGATCAGCATTCTCGGCTTTTCCTTTCTCGACGCCATGACCTGCGGCTTTGGCGCCGTGGTGCTGCTCTTTATGGTGATCAACGCCTCGGTGGATCTGCGCGCCACCCAGTTGACCAGCGATCTCAGGGCCGAGGCCGATCGTCTCGAGGTGGAGGTCCTCGAAGGGCACGAGAACCTGGTCGAGCTGCGCAACTCTCTACGCGAGATCGAAGACGAGAACGTCCTCGCCCAGGGTCTGTCCCGTCGCATGCTCCAGACCATCGAGGAGCTGCGCGACGAGCTTGCCACCTACGACCAGCTCACGCTCGCCCGCCGCGAGCACATCAACCAGCTGATGGCGGATCTCAAGAGTCTGGAGGAGAGCACCAAGCGGCTCTCCGGCGGGGTGCCGAGCGACGAGGTGCCGGGGGACCGCATCCGGACTCATATCGGCGACGGCGATCGACAGTACTTGACCGGCTTGAAGGTCGGCGGTAACCGCATCTTCATCCTCGTCGACTCCTCGGCCAGCATGCTGGACTCGACCATCGTCAACATCATCCGCCGGCGCAACCTCCCCGACCAGCGCAAGATCCGCTCCAAAAAGTGGCAACAGGCGGTCGGTACCATCGACTGGGTGACCACCCAGCTGCCACGCGAGAGCAGCTTCCAGCTCTATACCTTCAACGAGGAGGCCCAACCGGTGCTCGATGGAACCGAGGGTCAGTGGCTCGACTCCGGGGACGCGGAGGTGCTCGACGACGCGGTCTTGAGCCTCAAGAAGGTGATTCCCGAGAAGGGCACCAACCTCTACAACGGATTCCGCGCCATCGAGGCCATCCAACCGCCACCCGACAACATCATTCTGCTGGTCGACGGCCTCCCCACCCAGGGTCGCACTCCACCCAAGAAGCGGACGGTCACCGGCCGCCAGCGGGCCAAGCTCTTCCGGAGCGCGCTCGAGCGGCTGCCTTCCGGCGTGCCGGTCAACGTCATCCTCTTTCCCATGGAGGGCGACCCGGCGGCGCCCAGCGCCTACTGGCAGCTGGCGCTGGCAACCCGCGGCGCTTTTTTGAGCCCCTCGGGGGACTGGCCATGAGAACGAGACGCCGCAGTCCCTTCTCGGGCTTCAACCTCTCGTTTCTGGATGTCATCAGCTGTGGCTTTGGCGCCATCGTGCTGCTGCTGGTGTTGACCAAGATCGGCGAGCCCGGCGCCCTGGAGAAGGCCCGCGAGGATCTGGACGCCCTGATCGCCCAGCTCCAGCAGGAGATCTACGAGATCCGTGGTGAGACCGAGATCTTCAATCGCGAGCTCATCAGCCGCGAAGAGCAGTTATCGGAAGAACGCGAGAAGGTCGCCCGGCTGCGGGACGCCGAACAGTGAGCCCGAGCCGAGAATCTCGCGCGTCGATCCCAGGCAGAGGAGCGCCAGCGCGAAGCCCGAGGCC
>SBFI01000087.1 GCA_006227875.1 Acidobacteriota bacterium | reverse complement strand
CATCTCCTCAGCGCCCAGTCGCTCCGTCGGCAGACCACCGCACCGTCACCACCCCGCGGGGTATCGCGGCGGGTGCATCGGCCGGCCGGGCGCGATCTTCCGCAGTCCAGCCAGCCACAGCGCGGCGATCCCAGGGGTTTTGGCCCTGCAGACGGAGCGACTAGGCGCTTCGGGGAAAGCGGTTCTAATTCCAGGGCATTGGTGGCGTGCACGGTTGGAGCGGAGCGGCAGGGCCAAAACCTCGCCCTCGCCGCGCCGTGAGCTTGTCAAACTGGTTGGACGGCGCGAGGGTCCGGTTGCACCGCGGCGGTTGCGGGCGTAGCCTTGATGACAGGAGGCGCGAAGGTCATGAAGATCGAGCGGATCGATGACACGCGGGTGGCGGTTGCCGCGGGCGGGGAAGATGCGGGTCGACGGCATTGTCTACGCCAGCGACGAGATGATGGGTGACCTGCGGGACGACCAGTGCCTGCAGCAAGTCGTCAATGTGGCGCATCTACCGGGGATCGTCAACGCCTCGCTGGCCATGCCCGACATCCATTGGGGCTACGGCTTTCCCATTGGCGGGGTAGCGGCCATGGACGCCGAGGAGGGTGTCATCTCCCCGGGTGGTGTCGGTTACGACATCAATTGAGGCGTGCGGCTTCTGCGCTCAGGTCTGAGCCGCAGCGACATTCAGCCCCGGCTCCGGGACGTGGTCACCGAGATGTATCGCAACATCCCGACCGGCGTCGGCAAGGGTCGGCGAGATCTGCGTCTGGGCCGCAAGGAGCTCGAGAAGGTGCTGGCCCAGGGAGCCGGCTGGCCGGTCAAGCAGGGGCTGGGCGAGCCACGCGACCTCGAATTTCTGGAGGAGGGTGGCTGTCTCGAGGGGGCCGACCCGAATCTGGTATCCGACCGCGCCTACAACCGGGGTCAGAGCCAACTGGGAACCCTGGGATCCGGGAACCACTTTGCCGAGATCCAGTATGTGGCGGAGATTTACGACAGGGCGGCGGCCCGGGATCTCGGTCTGTGGCTCGACCAGATCACAGTGACGGTGCACAGCGGCTCGCGGGGTCTCGGGCATCAGGTCTGCTCCGATCACCTAAAGCTGATGCTCGACGCGGCGGCAAAATACGACATCGAGCTGCCCGACCGGCAGCTCTGCTGCGCGCCGCTGAAATCGCCCGAGGGTCGTCGCTATTTGGGAGCCATGTCCGCGGCCGCCAACTATGCCTTTGCCAACCGTCAGGTCATGACCCACTGGGTACGAGAGAGCTTTGGCGTGGCGCTGGCGGCGGGGCCCCGCCAGGTAGGTCTGGACGTCGTCTACGATGTCTGTCACAACATCGCCAAGTTCGAAACCTTCGAGGTGGACGGGAAGAAAATGCGGGTCTGTGTCCATCGCAAAGGAGCGACCCGAGCCTATCCGCCGGGACACCCGCAGACCCCGGCGCCATACAAGAAGGTCGGGCAGCCGGTTCTGATCCCGGGAGACATGGGCCGCTACTCGTATGTCCTGGTGGGTACCCAACAGGCCTATGAACAGACCTTTGGCTCCACCTGTCATGGTGCCGGCCGCCGCCTGAGCCGCAAGCAGGCCAAGAAGGAGGCCCGTGGCCGCAAGTTGTTCGAGGAGCTCGAAGCGAGGGGAGTCGTGGTGATGGCGGCGGGCTTTGCCACCGTGGCCGAGGAGATGCCGGAGGCCTATAAAGACGTTGCCGATGTGGTCGATGTCGTCGAGCGCGCCGGCATCAGCCGCAAGGTGGCGCAGTTGCGACCCATAGGAGTGATAAAAGGTTAGAGAATCGAGAGTGATGCGAGGTGCGATTCGAGTGAGGAGAAGATGGCCTTGAAATCGGAGAGCGGGTCAAACGGGGAATCGAACGGCACGGTGTCGATCGGGCTCAATGCGGTGATCGTCGCCGTGACCGACGAGGAGCCCCGTCTGCTGACGGTTCGCCCCTCCGGCCGCCTTCGCGGACAGGCGGGGAAGGGAGGTCGCGAGAGCGGCGCGCTGCCCTTTGGACCGCTCGATCCGGAAAAAGACCGAACCCTGGAGTTGGGTCTCACCAGATGGGTCCGAGAGCAGACGAATCTCGAGCTCGGCTATGTGGAGCAGCTGTACACCTTTGGCGACCGCGATCGGGAGCCGCGAAGTCGCAGCGGAGGGCGGCGGGTGTTGTCGGTGGGCTACCTGGCCCTTGTGCGTGAGGGGCAGGTGGCGGGCAGGGAGGAGACCAGTTGGCGACCCTGGTACGAGTTCTTCCCGTGGGAAGACTGGCGCCGTGGTCGCCCGCCGCTGATCGACGCCGCCATCGAGCCGGCCCTCGACCGGTGGGTAGAGGGTGGAAAAGATCCGCTCCGGCGCCAAGAACATCGAGAGCGGGCCGACATCACCTTTGGTCTGCGCGGCGCACCCTGGGACGGCGAGCGGGTGCTCGAGCGCTACGAGCTTCTCTACGAGGCCGGTCTGGTCTTCGAGGCTCGGCGTGACTCGGAGCTGTCGTCGGCGGGCGAGCCGGCGACGGGTATGGGCGGCCGCGGAGAGGCCGGGCTGGTTCCGGGTCGGTCGATGGTGCTCGATCACCGGCGGATCGTGGCCACGGCCCTGGGCCGGCTGCGAGGAAAGATCCGCTACCGGCCGGTGGTCTTCGAGCTGCTGCCGCCCACTTTTACCTACCTACAGCTGCAACGGGTGGTCGAGGCCCTGGCCGGGGTGCGTCTGCACAAACAGAACTTCCGGCGTCTGGTGGAGAAGGGTGGGCTGGTCGAGGGCACCGGGCAGTTGGTGTCGGATACCGGTGGTCGTCCGGCCGAGCTCTTCCGCTTCCGGCACGAGGTGCTGCGCGAGCGTCCCACCCCCGGGGTCGGTCTCCCCGGTGTGCACAGCTGACGGCCTGGTTGACAGGAGATATTCTCAGAGTTAGAATAAGTAGTGGCCGGCGTGGCTGGCTCTTTTTTTGACGACTATTTATTCTCAAATTTAGCATAAGGATAAAACAATGGAGACCACGAGCTCACCACAAACCGCAAGGTCTCGGCCGTCACCGGTAGCAACGGCCGGGGCAATGCATGGGATATCCGCCCGCGAGCGACTGGCGCGGGTCACACCCGAGATCGAATGGGCGGTGCTGGCCCCCGAGTTGGAAGCCATCGATCGGCTCAAACGGGAGCGGGGCGCCATCGTGCTGGCGCACAACTATCAGACCCCAGAGATCTTCCACGGTGTCGCCGACCTGACCGGGGACTCGCTGGCTCTGGCCCAGCGTGGGGCTGAAACCGAGGCCGACGTGATCGTGTTGTGTGGTGTCCACTTCATGGCCGAGACGGCCAAGATCCTGAGCCCGACAAAGACGGTGCTCATCCCCGATCTCGAAGCCGGATGCTCGCTGGCGGAGTCGATCACCGCCGCCGATGTCCGGCTGCTCAGGGAGCGCTATCCGGGAGCACCGGTAGTGACATATGTCAATACCAGCGCCGAGGTCAAAGCCGAATCGGATGTTTGCTGCACATCCGCCAACGCGGTGGAGGTGGTGGAGTCGCTCGGCTCAGAAAGGGTGATTTTTCTTCCTGACGAATACCTGGGACGCCATGTCGCCGACCAGACGGATGTCGAGATCGTGCTCTGGAGGGGACATTGCGAGGTGCACGAGCGTTTCACCGCGCCGGAGATCAGGTCCTACCGCGAGCTGCATCCCGGAATCGAGGTCCTCGCGCATCCGGAATGTCCACCCGATGTTCTCGCCGAGGCCGACTTTGTCGGCTCGACGGCCGGCATGATCCATCATGTCGGTGAGACCCGTCCGCGGCGGGTGGTGATGGTCACCGAGTGCTCGATGAGCGACAACGTGGCGCTCGAGTACCCGGAGATCGAGTTCATCCGACCCTGCAACCTCTGTCCACATATGAAGCAGATCACCCTGTCCAAGATCCGCCAGGCGCTCGAGCGCCTGGAGCACCGGGTCGAGGTGGAGGCGGAGATCGCATCACGCGCGCGGGCGGCCGTCCAGCGCATGCTGGATGTCGGTCGAGGGGGCCAATGAGCTCGAAGGCTCTCGACCCGGTGTGGGAGGTGACGACCAGTGAAGTGCTGGTGGTCGGTGGCGGTGCCGCCGGGCTCTCTGTTGCCCTCGGCATGGTGCCGAGGAGGGTGACCGTGGTCACCCGCGGCCGGCTGGGGCTTGGTGGCTCGACTCCTTTGGCGCAAGGGGGGATAGCGGCTGCCGTCGGGGCGGACGACTCCCCGTCCCGGCACGCCGCGGACACCCTGGCGGTCGCCGGTGGTCTTGCCGACGCGGAGGTGGTGAAGCTTTTGACCTCCGAAGGACCATTGGCGATTGCTCGACTCGAAGAGCTGGGTGCGCGCTTCGATCGCCGGGCCGATGCCGGATACGAGCTGAGCCGGGAGGCCGCCCACGATCGGGCCCGCGTGCTCCACGCCGGTGGCGACGCCACCGGTGCCGAGGTGATGCGCTCCCTGGCGAGAGCCGTGGAGGGTGAACCCGGAATCCGGATTCTCGAGCAGAGCGACGCGCTCGAGCTGCTGGTGGAGCAGGGGAGGGTGGAAGGAGCCGTCGTCCGTCACCACAATGGACGGGTAGCTCTCCACCTGGCCCGGGCAGTCGTCCTGACCAGTGGCGGGCTGGGTCGGCTCTTCTCCCGCACCACCAACGCACCGGAGTCGACGGGTGCGGGGCTGGCCCTGGCCGCGCGCGCCGGAGCACAGCTGGCGGATCTGGAGTTTGTCCAATTTCACCCCACGGCGCTGGCAGTGGGCACCGATCCGATGCCCCTGCTCACCGAAGCCCTGCGAGGTGCCGGGGCAAAGCTGGTGGATGGCAAGGGCGGGTCCGTCATGCAGGCGGTTCATCCGGCTGCAGAGCTGGCGCCCAGAGACGTGTTGGCACGCGCCATCTGGCGGCGGCGACAAGCCGGCGACGAGGTCTTTCTGGATGGCCGGCAGGCCGTTGGTGATGCCTTCCCGACCCGATTCCCCACCGTCTATCGGCTCTGCCGAGAGCAGGGGCTGGACCCACGGAGCCAGCCGATCCCCGTGGCTCCGGCTGCTCACTACCACATGGGTGGTGTCTGGGTAGATGTCGATGGGCGGTCGTCCATGCCCGGGCTGTGGGCCTGTGGGGAGGTGGCCTGTACCGGGGCCCATGGCGCTAACCGTCTGGCCAGCAACTCGCTGCTCGAAGCCCTGGTGTTTGGGGCGAGGGTCAAGGACGGTCTGGCAGCGGAGCTCGACCATTCCGCGCCGACACAGGTCTTTGTGGCGTCGATGGATCGGGGAGCGGGCGACCGTTGGCCGGTGGCCGAGGGGGACCGGGAATCGGTCGCGGAGTCGATCGGGCGGCTTCGCCGGATCATGTGGGACCAGGTGGGGCTGGTAAGGGACGAAGAGGGAATGGGAGAGGCGCTCGAGACATTCGAGAGACTGGCTCGGCGACACCATCCGCTGGATCACGGGATCCAGAATCAGCTTCTCGTGGCCCGTCTGTTGGCGACCGCCGCGCGGTGCCGGAGGGAGAGCCGGGGGAGCCACTATAGGCAGGATTTCCCGCAGACCTCGCCGTCATGGCGGAAGCGCCTGCTGGTCACCCTGCGGCCGTCGGCGTCGCTGCTACCGGAGATCGAGGTGCGCTCGTTTCACTCTCGGGCGGCGGTCGAGACCTCGCCGCTGGCCGTCGGAGGGACGGGGTGAGCCGGTCGAGCTCCATCCCGCTCTGGCAGCTCGACGACATCGTCCGGCGGGCCCTGGACGAGGATCTGGGCCAGGCCGGTGACCTGACCAGTGAGGCCGTGGTTCCCGCTGAGCACAGAGCCGAGGGGTCGATCGTCGCCCGCGCCCCCGGTTGCTTGTGTGGCCTCGAGGCCGCGGCTGCCGCCTTCAGGGCAGTCGACGAGAGCGTCGAATTCGAGGCCCTCGGGCGGGACGGCGACGAGATCGCTGGCGGTGATCGAATCGCTCGTGTCCACGGGCCGGCCCGTTCGCTGCTCGCCGCCGAGCGCACGGCGCTCAACCTGCTCAGCCATCTGTGCGGGATCGCCACCTCCACACGGGACCTGGTGCGGCGCATCGAGGGAACCGGTGCCCGGGTCACCTGCACCCGCAAGACGACCCCCGGGCTGCGGGCGCTCGAAAAGTACGCGGTGCGGATCGGTGGTGGGCATAACCATCGATTCAGCCTCGGTGACGCCATCCTCATCAAGGACAACCACGTGGCGATCGCCGGCGGGGTCGGGGCCGCCGTCGAAAGAGCTCGGGCCGTCGCCGGTCACACGGTCAGGGTGGAGGTCGAGGTCGAGGACCTGTCTCAGCTCGAAGAGGCGCTGGCGGGCGGGGCCGATATCGTCCTGCTCGACAATATGCCGGTCGCGATGCTGGCCGCAGCAGTAACCAAGTGCCGGGGTCGGGCGGTAACCGAGGCTTCGGGGGGTATCGATGCCGACACCATCGCCGAGGTGGCGGCGACCGGTGTCGATCTGATCTCGGTCGGTTGGATCACCCACAGTGCTCCGGCGCTCGATCTAGCCCTCGATTTCGAAAGCACCTGATTTCAGCTGCTAGACTGCGGCGCGATGGGAGAGACGCTGGTTCAGATCGGTGGCTCCGGGGCTCCGGACGAGAGACCGCGCAGGCCGCGGCCGGAGTGGCTGCGTGTCCGCCTCTCCACCTCCGGGCGGTACCACGAGGTCAAGGGTCTGGTCGAAGAGCTGGATCTGAACACCGTCTGCCAGGAGGCCCGATGCCCCAACATCTACGAGTGCTGGGGTGAGCACGGCACCGCCACCTTCATCATCCTGGGCGATATCTGTACCCGACGTTGCGGTTTCTGCGCCGTGACCTCGGGGCGGCCGGCACCGGGTGTCGACGCCCGCGAGCCCGAGAACGTGGCGCGAGCGGTAGCCGGAATGGGGCTCGAGCACGCGGTGATCACCTCGGTTGATCGGGACGACCTGGCCGACGGTGGCGCAGGCCATTTTGCCGCGGTCATTCGGGCCGTCCACCAGCGGGTACCGCAGACCGCGGTGGAGGTGCTCACCCCCGACTTCCGTGGTGTCCCCGACGCTCTGGAGGTGGTGCTGGCGGCGCGACCGCAGGTCTTCTCGCACAACATGGAGACCGTCCCCCGTCTCTACCGTCAGGCGCGTCCGGGCAGTTCCTACGAGAGGTCGCTCGAGCTGCTGGCCGCGGCGGCGCGGGACAAGAGGGGCGGAGCCTACGAGGGTCGGCTCAAGACGGGGATCATGGTGGGTCTGGGAGAGACGGCCGAGGAGGTCGAGGAGACCATCAGCGACATCGGCGACACCGGGGTGGAGATTCTCACCATCGGTCAGTATCTGCAGCCCACCACCCAACACCTGGCGGTCGACCGCTGGGTCCATCCCGAGGAATTTGCCGCCTACCGTGACCTAGCTCTGGCTGTGGGTCTCGATCACTGCGAGGCCGGTCCCCTGGTACGCAGCAGCTACCATGCCCACTCCCACCTGTGAGTGGGGATCGGCACTCTGCTTCGAACCTGTACGAGATCCCGCTGTAGACCGCCGTGGCTGGTTTGCGCCTCAAATGGGGAGTCGGTAGAATCAGCCCGCCCCGGTTGCGGCTGGAATCCCTCCGGGGCCCATCAGGAGTCATCCCATAAGAATGTCCGAGAAGAGCTCAGAGTTGCAGATTCGGTCCCTCGAAGACACCGATCTCGGCGGTATTACGGCCCTGGACGAGAAGATCGGCGGCGAGTATCGCCCCGAGGTCTGGGAGCGGCGGATCGGCTACTACCTACGGCGCGATCCGGAGGCATCGGTGGTGGCCGAGGCCGATGGCAAAGTCGTTGGCTTTATGCTGGGTGAGGTGCGGTCGGGGGAATTCGGTCTCGAGGAGCCCACCGGTTGGATCGAGGTTTTGGGTGTGGACCCCGACTACCGGGGCCAAGCCGTCGGCCGGCGCCTGGCCGATGAGATGCTCGAGCACCTTCGCCGCCGAGGAGCCACCACCGTGCGCACCCTGGTGGACGAGGAGATGGGCGGCATCGCCGAGTTCTTCGAAAAGCTGGGCTTCGAGCCGGTGCCGATGCGCTCGTTTGCCAAGAGACTCTCCTAACCCCGGTTGCGTGTGCCGGGCCGACCCGGCGAGGTACGTAGGAACGAATCCATGAACATGACCAAGACCCATTTGCCAAAGAGCTTCCACCAGGCCGTTCTCAAGTGGAAGGACACGTTCTTACCCGACTACGAGTTTCTGCTCGACAACTGGGACAAGTACTTCCCCAAGGATCCGAAGTTCGAGCTCTGCGCCTTCCGCGAAATGGGTATGTGCAGTGAGATCGAATGCGGCGAGATGAAGGGCAAGCCGAAATTCACCCGCTCGGGTGACATGGAGGCCAACCAATCGTCACATCTTCTGGGTGCGATCAAGGCTCAGGCCAGCACCGAGTTCGGCTCCATCCAGCAGCACCAGCTGACCCTGGCCCGGGCGCAGGAAGAGGAAGAGCAGTTCTGGATTCTGCGCATGATGGCCGAGGAGCTCCGGCACGGCTACCAGATGCTCCACCTGCTCATGGAGGACGATTGGTCGGCCGTCTCCGAGCAGTCGGGAGCCGACATGGTGGAGGAGATCCTCTCCATGAAGACCGGCTCCCACATCCTCGGTGCCTTCAACGTCGACTTCGACTCCTTTGTCGACAACGTCACCTTCTGTGCCCTGATCGATCGGGTAGGCAAGTACCAGCTCTCGATGCAGCGTGTCAGCGCCTACAAACCGATGGCCGAGAGCATGCCCCAGATGCTGCGTGAGGAGGCCTTTCACCTGGCCGCCGGGGTGGTCCCGTTGCGTCGTTGGATGGAGAAGGCCGCTCAGGACTCCGTCTACATCACCACCGACGACATGCAGAAGGCTCTCAATAAGTGGCTGCCGCGGGGTCTGGAGATGTTTGGCGACGAGCGCGGAGGGGGCACCAACGTCCGTTACGGCCTCAAACCGATGAAGAACGCGGAAGCGCAAGAGCAGTACTACGAAGAGGTCGGAAAAGTAGTGCGGGATCTCAACATCCGGTACATCCGGGCGCGGCTGAGCGAGCTCAACGGCTCCCAGGCCGAGGCCCTGCTGGACAAGATCCTGGAGGAAAGGAACACCCAACAGGGGATCGCCTGGAGGGATCTGCTCCACCTTCCCCATATGGAGTTCTTTCGTCGTCGGGGGGTGCCGGCCTTCAAGCTCGTCGGCTGGGAGGGAGAGCAGTTCGAGGACGTCGAGTCCTATCTGAATCACCTTGCCAAGCATCTGCCGGATGCCTATCGATCCGGTCGCGATTTCAAGAACTATGTCGAGCTCCTCACCGGTGTCCACAACGGTGAGCTGGAGCTCGGCCACGCGGTTCGAGCGTTGCCCTCTCTCCGACGGGTGGGGGGTGTGTGCCCCTGTTCGCGGGCCGTCCGTTGGGTGGCCGAGGAGCCACCGCCAAAAGGGAACGGCTCCGATGGAGATAATGGGGCGGATAGCATCAGCTGAGCCAACGTTGACTGTATTGACAGGGAGGGGTCCGTGAGCCTATTCAGCCGGCTTGTGGTCACCACGCTGCCACTGGTGCCCAAGTTCCTCGTGGGCCGGGTGGCGTCGAGATACGTAGCGGGCGAGACCCGTGACGAGGCCTTTCGTACCGTTAGCGAGCTCAACGCTCGGGGCGCCATGGCGACCCTCGACCTTTTGGGCGAGGAGGTCACGGTCCGCGATAAGGCAGAGGAGGCGGTCGAGGAGTATGTTCGTCTGTTCGAGGAGATCGACGAGAGGAAAGCGGACTCGAACGTCTCCATCAAGCTGACCATGCTCGGTCTCAAGATCGACCAGGAGTTCTGCCGTCAGAATGTCGAGAAGATCGCCGAAGCTGCGCAGCGCTTTGGCAACTTCTTGCGCATCGACATGGAGGATCACACCTGCACCGATGCGACGCTGGAGATCTATCATCAACTCCAGCCCCGATTCGGCAATCTGGGCGTGGTCTTCCAGTCCTACATGCGTCGGACCCTGAGCGATATCGAGGGCCTACCCGAGGACAGCGGCAACGTTCGATTGTGCAAGGGGATCTATGTCGAGCCGCGGCGGATCGCCTGGAAGGGCTATGAGACGGTGCGCCACAACTTCGTTGCCGCCCTGGAAAAGACGATCACCCAGGGGGTCTACGCCGCTATCGCAACGCACGACGAGTTTCTGGTCGGTGCGGCCGTCGCTCTCATCGACAAGCACCGGCTGCCAAAGGACCGCTACGAGTTTCAGATGCTCCTCGGCGTCGACGAAGAGCTGCGTGAGATCCTTCTCGACGGCGGCCATCCTCTCCGGGTCTACGTGCCCTATGGCAAGGACTGGTATCCATACTCCATCCGCCGCCTGCGCGAGAACCCCGAAATCGCCCGACACGTGATACGTCAGTTCTTCGGCATCCGCTAGGCTGCCTTATTCATGAGCCCCACGGCATAATGCCCCGATCGACCACCATTTCGGGCCGTACTCGGACTTCGCATCCTCGACATTCTGTCAATTATGCCTCCGGTGCTCAGCCCTACGTGCGGCCCGATCTGGCGGCCGCTTGCGACATTCTGCTCGCGCGATCATGAATAAGGCAGGCTGACCTCCGTCTTGCGCCTAGATCCCGAAGCTGTGCACACCCGCCGTCGCTCGAAGAAGCGAGTGATTCTGATCCAGGTTCGGGGCGACGAGGCGGCCGAAGCGCAAGAGCAGCTCTGCTTTCTGGAGACGGCCGGTCTCGAAGCCGACGAGATGGACTGCATCAATGTCGTGCGGGAGCCCGCCATCTCCTGGTCACGGGTCGACTCGTCCGATGTGCTCTTTCTCGGTGGGGCGGGGGCCCACTCCGCCACCCGGGAGTTCGACTTTACAAAGCCGCTTGGCGATCTCGTGCTGAGATGGATCGAGGAGGGGCGGCCCCTGTTTGGCTCCTGCTGGGGACATCACTTTCTCGTCCAGACGCTGGGAGGAGAAGTGGTCACCGATCACGCCACGGGAGAGGTAGGATCCTTCGACATCGAGCTCACGAAGACGGGGGTGGACGATCCCCTTTTTGCGGGCTTTCCCGACCTCTTTGCGGCTCAGCTCGGCCATCACGATCGGGTCGAGAGACTTCCCGTGGGGTGCGAGGAGTTGGCTTTCTCGGACCGTTGCCGCTACCAGGTGCTGCGGCTCGGCGATAGACCGGTCTACGGCACCCAGTTCCACAGCGAGATGAACGAGAGCCACCTCCAGGCCCGTCTGATGATGTACCGGGACACCTACCTGGAGGAGCGGACGGGCGAGGACGAGCTGTCGGCGACACTGAGGCCTTCACCGCACGCCGAGCTTCTACTTTCCCGTTTTCTCGACCTCTACGCCTGAGCCGGATTTCGACTCGTCTGAGCGCCGTGAGGAGGTCTCTTCCTGCTCGGAAAACTCCTCGCCGACCTCCTCCAGCCGTTGTCGATACCAGCTGGCCGTCTCCTTGGCACCGATGGCCTCGGCGTGGCGCAGAGCGGTCTCCAGCGAAGCCAGTGCGGATTCGGGTCGACCCGCGGCTAGCTCGTGGTAGGCGAGGGTCTCATGGAACCCATCGTGATCCTGCCCCTGGGTCTCCCGCATGGCATCCGCCACCTCGCGGTGCAGGGTCGCGCGTCGGCGCGGACGGATGTCCGACAGGATGGCGGAGCGAATCCCCGCGTGGGAGAACTCGAACCAACCCCGGCGGATCCCCTGTGCCCAGAGGAGGATGTCGCGTTCGCGCCGCGAGGGCGACCAGGTGGATGGCGACTGGCGGACCAGCCAGCGTTCGAGCATCAGCTGTAGACAGGTGTCGACGACTGCCACGTGCTCGCCGGCGGCCTTTTGGAGCAATTCGACATCGAACCTCTGGCCGATAGTGGCCGCTACCGCCAGCAGGCGGCGGGCCGAGGTCGGCAGACGACGAATCCGCAGCTGGATCAGCTGGTGCAGATTGAGAGCATGTCGGCCGGGATCGAGCTTGCCGCGCAGCACCCAGCGCCCCGCACCCCGCGGCATCAGGGTGCCATCGTCCCAGAAGAGGTTCACCATCTCGATCGCGGTCAAAGGAAGGCCGGCGCTCTGGCGGTTGAGAAAAGCGGCGAGCTCCTCGAAGCCGGCCCGGCCCAGAAGTGTCGAAGCGATCTGTTGGAGGTGTCCCGCCTCCAGGCGGTCGAGCGCGATCCTGTCGACCGAGTCCTTGGTCTCGATCTTGTCCGACAGCAACTCGGAGAGCGGGGAGCCGGCGGCCACGACCTTGGGATTGGAGGTCACGAAGGCCCAGACCGGGCGCTCCGAGATCCGAGGCACGAGGTCGGCCATGAGACGTTGGCTCTCCGGGTCGGCCCAGTGAGCGTCGTCGATCAACAGAATAACCGGGGCGACCCGGCGAAAATCGGAGGACCAGCTGGTCAGCGCCTCCAGCAGCTCGATCCACGAGTCGGCAAGCCGTGAGGCCAGCGAGGCCGGCACCTCCGCTGGCACCTCGAGACCGTCGGCTGCCAGCTCCGGGCGCTCCGGGGCCATCGCGGTCAGATCCGCGAGGGTCTCCGCCGACAGTTGGTGGAGCAGCTTGGCGCTCTCTTCCGGCAAGAAGTCATCGAGGCCGCTGCTCAGCAGTTGACGAAAGAGCCCGTAGCTGACAAGCGGTGTCGCCGCAAAGGCCCGCGCCTGGAGCACGACGGCCTCCTGCTTGCCGGTGATGGCGTCGACGACCGATCTGGCGAGCCGCGTTCGCCCGACACCGGTTTCACCCTCGATCAAGGTCAACCGTCCACGGCCGGCGATGACGTCCTGCCAGATACCCTCGAGCCGCGCGTGGACCTCCTCCCTGCCGACCAGAGGGATCATCGGACCCACCGGTCCCTCGCGATCCATGCCGGTCGCCGGGCTCAGGGTCTGGTCGAGGATCGATTGGTGGAGCTCTCGGGTGTCCGGTAACGGCTCGACCTTGAGCTCCGAGCTCAGCAGATTGCGCAGAATCTCGTATTGGCGCAGGGCTCTGGAGCGGCGCCCCGAGAGGGCGTAGAGCCGCATCAGGGAGCGGTGGGCCTCTTCGGAGAGGGGATCGATAGCCAGCAGCCGGCGAGCATACTGGATGCCGAACCGGTATTCGCCCCGCCGGAGATAGGAATCGATGAGGGTGCGGAAGGAATCGACCGCCGCTTCCCGCAGCCGCTCCTGCTCGGACAGCATCCAATCCTCGAAGGGGGGACTGTCTTTGATGAAGAAGCCACTGAGAAAGTCGCCGGTGTAGAGCGACGCGGCGATACTCAGATGATAGGGATCGGGCCCCGGATCACTCAGACCCCTGCGCGTGGCTTCCTCGAAGCGCTCCACATCGAGCCAGCAGTCGAGATCGGGATTCACCTGTAGATCGTGGTGGCTGACGATCAAGACCTCCTCTGGGTCGATGGCGGAGGAGAGGGCGGAGCGCAGATTGTGCAGAGCCTGGCGCAGGTTGCGTCGAGCCGCGGACTCCGACTTGCTTGCCCACAGCAGGGTGGCCAACCGATCACGGCTAACCACGTGGCCCCGATTGGTCATCAAGAAGGCCAGCAGACCGCGGACCTTCTGGGATTCGAACTCGTAGATCGTCCTGTCGGCGACCCTGACGTCGAAATCACCAAGCAGTCGGAGTTCAAGAAGGCTCATGGGGCGAGTGGATCTTAGCAAGTGGGACTAGGACTTTGTACGAAGGATCTCCATAAAGGGTGGGGCTGGATGGAGAGCCCATCAGCGACCGGGGCCCCGTAGAAAGCCGTTATGTGCCGCTTGTCGAGGCCGCCGCGAGGCGACAAATATCAATATGCGATATGATGCCCCTCAAAGGCGAGTTGGACCATCCGGAGGTCGACTCCGGTAACCGTAAGGGGGAGGAAAGCGATGCCCGCTGTTGAAGATCTGAAGATCTTGGCTGAGATCCCGCTGTTTGCCGGCTTGGGCAAGGAAGACCTGACGGCACTCAACAATCTTCTGCATCGGAAGAACTTCACATCCGGTACCAACATCATTACCGTGGCGCAGCCCGGAGAGCTCGTTTACGTGCTGTTGGACGGCACGGTAAAGATCTATGTCGATCAGATCGACGGCTCCGAGGTCATTCTGGCCTTCCTGGGCCCCGGCGACACCTTTGGCGAGATGAGCATGGTGGACAGCGCCGGACGCTCGGCCAACGTGGTCACCCTGGAGAAATCGGTCTGTCTGGTCATGGACCGGCAGTCCTTCCACCACTGTCTCAGAAACATGAAGGAGCTGAGCTACAACCTGGTGACATTGCTGAGTCGGCGCCTACGTCTGGCCAACGAGCAGATCCAGGCACTGTCGACGCTCGATGTCCGTGGCAGAGTGGCACGCCAGCTCATCGCCTTCGCGCAGCAGTACGGACGCCCCGACCCTTCCAACAACGTCCACATCCCGTTGCGGCTGACTCAGACCGATGTGGCGGCGCTGGTCGGTGCCTCCCGCGAGCGGGTCAACCAGGTAATCGTCGATTTCAAGGACAGCGGCTATATTTCGGTCGACCCCACCCATCGCTTCACGGTCCACGACCTGGAAGCCCTGGTAGGTCGCTGCCAGTAGGTCTGAGCCTGCACTTCTCACAAGCCTCCTACTGCAGCGGCGGATATCCCTGAATCTGCCGCGTTACGCTCCCATCGGGCTCCTCGGCGTACTTCGAGTACGCCTCCGGGGCCCTCGGTCGCAGGCCTTGCATCTTCAGGCATCTCCGCCGCTTCGCTGCGGACGCCTGTGAGAAGTGCAGGCTAGACAGCTTCACCCGGATTCCTGAGGGCGCCGCTCTGTTAGACTCTTGCGCCGCCACCCGGCGCTAGCGGTCGGTAGAGGTAAGGTTGTGCTGCGGGATCTCCATGTAAGAAATCTGGCTGTCCTGGCCGAGGTCTCGGTCGAGTTCGGACCGGGTCTCAACGTGTTTACCGGCGAGACCGGTGCCGGCAAATCGATCGTCGTGGACTCGCTGGCGCTGCTGGCGGGAGCTCGGGCCAGCGGCGATCTGATTCGAGCCGGTGCCGAGCTGGTGTCGGTGACCGGGGTCTTTGCTCCCGAGGGTGATCTGTGGCGACAGGAGCTGGAGGCGGCCGGTGTCGGGGTGGAGTCCGAAGAGCTCGTGGTGCGCCGCGAGATCAGCCGGGAGGGCCGCAACCGGGTGTTTATCAACGACCAGCTGGTGACCCTCGGACTCCTGGCTCAGATCGCCCCCTCCCTGTTGCGGATCCACACCCAGAGGGAAGAGTTGGGTCTGGTGTCGCCCGATCTCCAGCGCAGCTGGCTCGATCGCAGCGGCGGCCAGGAGGCGACGGAGCTGGCCGAGCGTACCGCGGAGCTCTACGAGACCTATGCCGGTCTGGCGGCGAGGCTGGAGCGTGCCCTGGGCCACGACCGCCTGCGTCAGGAACGGATCGATCTGCTGCGGTTCCAGATCGGTGAGATCGAAGCCGCACGGCTCGAAGCCGGCGAGGAGGACGAGTTGCGGCGGGAGCGCGATCTGCTCCGGAACGCCGAAGCCATCCGGCACGCGCTCGGCACCTCGTTTGGCCTGCTCTTCGAGGAGGAAGGGGCGGCCATCGAGCGGCTGTCCTCCGCCGCCCGCGAGCTCGAGCAGATCGCGGAGTGGGAGTCTCGAGCGGTGGCGTGGGGCCGCGGACTCCAGGATCTCCAGATCGGACTCGAGGAGATCACATCGGCGCTACGGCAGAGCCTCGACGAAGTGGAGAGTGACCCGGCGCGGCTCGACACGATCGAGGAGCGGCTGGCTCTCGTCGAGCGGCTCACCCGCAAGTACGGTGGGTCGAGCGCCGAGGTCCTCTCCTACCGCGATCGGAGCAGAGCGGAGCTGGAAGAGCTCGAGGGGGATGTCGAGCAACAGGATGAGCTTGCCGCCAAAATGGAGGAGGCGCTCGGCGCCTACCGTGAGGCGGCCTCTCGGATCTCTCGTCAAAGACGGGAATGGGGTGATCGGCTGGTCGAGCGGGTGCAGAGCGAGCTCCAGGATCTGGCCTTGAAAAAAGCCCGATTCGCTGTCCGGCTGGACACGAGACGCAGCGATTCGAGCCCGCTGCTGGTGGCCGGCGAGCCGGTGGTTTTTTCGGAAAAGGGCTACGATCAAGTGGCCTTCGAGTTGGCGGCAAATCCGGGTGAGGAGATGCTGCCGGTGGCTCGCAGCGCATCCGGCGGGGAGCTTTCAAGGATCTATCTCGCCCTCCAGCTGGCGGTGCGCGGCGAGGGGAGGGCAGCGGCGACGACCCTGGTGTTCGACGAGGTGGATGCCGGTATCGGCGGGGCCGAGGCCGCTGCCCTGGGCCGCAAGCTCGAGCGGCTGGCCCGTGGCGGGCAGATTCTGGCTGTGACCCACCTGCCGCAGGTGGCCAGCTACGCGGATAGACATTTCAGAGTGCACAAGCGGGTCACCAAGGGGCGGACGCGAACCGGTGTCGCCACCCTCGACCATGATCAGCGGGTCGAGGAGGTCGCACGCATGTTGGCCGGCAAGAAGGTCACCACGACCTCGCTGTCGCATGCCCAGGAGCTGATCGCCGGCGCAGGAAAACCCGCGTGAGGCCGAAGACTCCTGCCAAGTGGCACTGGGGAGAGCCGCTCGAGCCCATCCGCCGGGTGCTGGCCCGTGGGGGTATGTTGGCCATACCCACGGAGTCGAGCTACGGGCTGGCCGTCGACCCACGCAGCAAGCGCGGGGTCGATGCCATCTTCAACTTCAAACAGAGAGAAGCCCGCAAGCCCCTGCCGGTGGTCGTCGGTGGGACACAGCATTTCGAGCAGCTCGGCGTCGAGTCGGGGGATGAGCGACTGCTCACCCTGGCCGAGCTCTGGCCGGCCCCGCTGACCGTGGTGGTTCCGATTGCCGCTGATCTACCGGCAGCCGCCGGCACCCGATCGTTGGGGGTGAGGATTCCCGCCCACGAGCGGTTGCGCCGGCTCCTGCTCGAGCTCGACCACGGTCTGACCGCGACCAGCGCCAATGTCAGTGGCCGACCGCCGGTGCTGGATCCCGAGGAGCTCATGCGGCAGCTGGCCACCTGCGACGCTCTGGTCGTCGACGACGGGGTGCTTCCCGGTGGCGCGCCCTCCACCGTAGTGGAGCTGACGGCCGCCGGTCTCGCGCTCTTGCGGCAGGGGAGCTATCCTTGGGAGGCGGTGAGCGAGCTGGAGATTTCCGCAGCAAATGCGGAAATCCTTGTGGATGAATCGAGCTAGACCGCATCGAGAGTAGACCTGTACGAAATGCATAGCAGATTGTGCACATCGACACGGCTCCTGGCCCTGGCGCTGCTGGTCGCTTTTGGAGCCACCTCCGGCCGGGCCGAGGCCGTCTTCCCGCTGGCCGAGGTGAAGCCGGGTCTGAAGGGTCATGGCCTGTCGGTGTTCGCCGGCTTCGAGCCCGAGCGCTTCGAGGTCGAGATCATCGGCGTCTGGCGAAACCTGCGACCCGGCACCAGCTACATCCTGGCCGAGCTCTCCGGTCACGGTCTCGAGGAGAGCGGGGTGATCGCCGGGATGAGCGGCAGCCCGGTCTATCTCGACGATCGCCTGGCGGGTGCGGTTGCTTTTGCCTGGCCGTTCTCACACCGGGCGGTGGCAGGGATCACACCCATCGAATCGATGCGAGAGATGTCGGGGGAGCTGGGCGCGGGCACGCCGGTAGTCGGGAGCTCTGCTCCGACCGTCGAGCAGCTTGCGGCGGTCGACCTGCCATCCGATCTCCTGGGAGATGGGCTGTCACTCCTCGAGCCGGTGGGGGTATCCGAGGGTGTCCCGGGTGTTCTCTGGACGACCGTGGGTTTTGGCGAGCGGAGCCGCGACCTGCTGGCTCGTCACCTGGGCAATGTCGCAGTGGCCGGGGGGGCGAGCGCCGGCACCGCCGCCGACTTGGTACCGGGCAGCTCGGTGGCCGGGGTCCTCATCGATGGCGATCTGCGGCTGGCCGTCAGCGGCACCGTTACCGATCGCTCGGGGGAGGAGCTGCTGGCGTTTGGGCACCCCTTTCTGGGTGTGGGACCGCTGCGGGTGCCGATGGCCCCCGCCGAGGTGGTGACGGTGCTGTCGAGCCGATTCCAATCCTTCAAGGTCACCAACATCGGGGAGGTCGTGGGAGCCTTCGATCTGGATCGGGTGGTCGGCATCCGCGGTCGCCTGGGAGAGCAGGCCCCGACCACACCGGTCGAGATCCGGGTGAAAGGGGGTCGTAGCGAGGAATTCAATGTCCGCATCGCCGATCTGCCGCTTTTGGCACCGACCCTGGTCGCGGTGTCGGCACTTGGGTCCCTCGATGCGGCGACGCACGCGCAGGGTGATCAGGGGCTCGATCTGGATGTTCGATTCGACCTCGGTGATCAGGGCGAGCTGAGGGTACGACAGAGTTTCGATGGTATGGGCGCGGCGATGGAAGCGGCGACCTATCTCCTGGCCTACACCTCGTTCCTGCTCAACAACCGTCTGGCGGAGGTCGAGCTGGCAGCCGTCGACATCGAATTGACCCAGTTCGAGCAGCCGCGGACCGCGAGGCTGGTCGAGGCGCATGCGGCCAAGACCGTAGTGCGCCCCGGTGATCGGGTGCCGGTGAACCTGGATCTGGTCGCCTTCCGTGGTGATCACTTCCGCCGCTCGATCGAGCTGGAGCTGCCCACCGGCCTGGCCGACGGTCGCTACTCGCTGTTGGTTGGGGATGGGGTGAGCGTCGATGTGGCGAGGCTGATGATCGAGCGCTTCGAGCCGGTCACCTTCGACCAGGCGCTGGACTTCCTGCGATCTCTTCACTCGCGTCGCCAGTTGGTGGTCCTCGGTGTCTTTGCCGGCGCTGGTCTAGCGGTCGCCGGTGAGGTCCTGCCCCAACTTCCGGGGTCGGTGAGATCTCTGTGGGGGGCCGCCGCCTCGGGTAGCGCCGTGCCGCTGCGTCTGGCCGTGGCTCACGAGGACGTCGCCGAGCTGGACGTCCCACTCGAGGGTATCCTGCGCATCGATCTCGATGTTCGACGACAGGAGCCCCTGGCTTCGGAGACCGAGGGACAGAGCGACGAAGCCGACAGCAGCGAGGAGAAACCGGTGACAAGCCCGCCAAACAAGCCCGGCACGGCGGCACAGGCCGAGGCCGACGGCAAGTCCTCCAGAAGGAGAGGGAAGTGAGAAAGATGGCCTCTGGGAATCGATGCCGAGTAGGCCCGGTCGCTCTGCTGGCAATATCCGGGTTCTTTCTACTAGCACTAGCAGACCCGGTCGGCGCGGCCGAGGTGCGATCGTTTCGGATGCAGACACGGGACTCGTTTCTCAACGGTACTCTCGACGGCATCAGCATAGATTCGCTGGGAATCCTGCAGCTGGCCGATCGTGTGGAGCGACTCGCCGAGATAGGTGAGCCCTTTCTGCTGTCGGCGGCCGCTCATCCGGAGGGTTGGGTCCTGGGCACCGGCAACGCCGGTACGGTTCTGCTGGCAAAGCGCAATGGTGAGCTGGTGGTCCTCCACTCGGCGCCCGAGCCCGAGATCTTTGCCGTTTGGGCCGATGAGGACGGTACGGTGTTCGCCGGCAGCTCACCGGGTGGCAAGGTATACCGGATTGCGGGTGGCGAAGTCACCGTCTTCTTCGAGCCCGGGGAGACCTACATCTGGGGGTTGGCGCGGGCGGCGGACGGTGAGCTGCTGGTCGCCACCGGCACCGAAGGCAAGCTCTACAAGGTCGACGGCGAGGGCAATGGCAGTCTGTTCTACGACAGTGAGGACACCCATCTACGTGTGCTCAAGGTGCTGCCCGATGGGGACACGCTTGTCGGCACCGCGGGAGAAGGGCTCATCCTCGAAATTGATTCCCGGGGGGCGGCGCAAACCATCTACGATGCGGCTCATCCGGAAGTCGTGTCGTTGACCACCGACGCGGATGGTGGCTGTTACGCGGCAGTCCTCGCCTCGGAAGCCAGTCTCGTAGATCTGAGCAAGGTGGCTGTTCCGGCCCAGCCCCAGGCTACCCAGGAGGGGAGTGGGGAAGCGCAACAGGATGGGACCTCGGTGACTGTCAAGGTTACCGAAGGCCCGGCCGCCGGCACGGCCCCTGTCGGTACACGGCCAAAGGGTTTCGAGGGTCCGCGCTCGGAGATCCTCCATATCTCGCCGGCCGGAGTCGTCGAATCGGCGGCGCGGTTCGAAGATGAGACCGTTTACTCGCTCTTGTGGCACCGCAACCGGCTCTGGATCGGGACCGGTCTCGACGGCAAGGTCTTCAGCCTGCGCGACGGCAAGCCGGTGCTGGAAAAGGATGTCGATGAGAGACAGGTGGTGGTGCTGCTGCCCGACCAACCGGGTCCAGCGTTCGCCACCACCAACGCCGCTGCGCTTTACCGTATATCGAGTGAGACGGAACGCCGGGGGCTCTATACGAGCCCGGCTCTCGATGCCGGTCAGATTGCCCGCTTTGGCGGCTTGAGGTGGCGCGGGGAGCTGCCCCGGGGTACGCGTCTCGAATTCTCTTTTCGCAGCGGTCTGAGCTCGGAGCCCGACCAGACCTGGTCCGAGTGGACGGGCGGCAGTGAGGGGACGGAAGTCTCGATGTCGATCGTACCCTCGGGGCGGTATGTTCAATGGCGTGCCGAGCTGGTGGCGGCGGATGGGAGATCGCCCTCCTTGAGCGAAGTGATGCTCTCCTACAAGCAGGTCAACCTGCCGCCAAAGATCAAGAGCCTGACGGTACTCGACCCCGGTGAGATTCTGGTCCCCGCCAATTTCAACCCGTCGAGTCAGGTCTTCGAGCCCGCCCACCCGAATCGGCAGGGCATTTTCACCAC
>SBFI01000077.1 GCA_006227875.1 Acidobacteriota bacterium | reverse complement strand
TGGGCCGAGGGCGGAGTGTCATGATGTGCCAAAGGATCGGCCGGAGAATGTCGAGAAACCGTGGTCCAGTCGTGACAGGGGTGCCACGAATCGCTCAGTCCCGCAGCGTCTCGTCGCTGCCACCGCCTTCGTAGTGGCCCACCAGCTTGACCGGCTTCCCGTCCTCGTCGAACACTACCTGCAGCCGGAAATAGGTCACGTTCTCGAGGACGAAGGTGTCGTCGGAGATCGCGTGCAGGGGCTTCTGCGCTGCGGGGTCGGTGGTGTCGCGCGAGTAGTAGAGGCGGCCGTCGCGGACCCGGAGGTAGCGCGGCCCGTAGTCGCCGGCGATCTTCGGCAGCGCAGCCTCTTCGAGCTGTGCCGGGTTTTCCATCGCCTGGAGGTAGCCCATGATCCAGTCGATCTTCTCCGCATCGACGGCGTCCTCGGGCGCCGACTGTGAGGCGGCGAAGAGCTCGCGGGCGCGGTCGAAATTGCCGGCCAGCATCTCGCAGTGGGCGACGTTGGCCATCATGTCGCCCGACTCGGGGTGCTGCTCTAGGTTGAAGCGGTGGAAAACGAGGGCCTCGACCATCATCCCTTCGTCCTCGAGCAGGTTGCCCATCCCGGAGATGCGCTCTGCCGTGAAGATCTCGGGGTCGTCGTGGACCGCGGTGAGCAGCATCGCGGCGACCGCGTCCGGCCCGCCTTCCTCGGCAGCCCAAAGCAGCTCGTAGAACGGCCCGCCTGCGGGCTGGTAGTCGAGCTCGGCGTTGCCCAGGGCCTCGCCGCCGACGCTCGCCGCCACCAGCTCGCCGCACACCGCCAGCCCGTTGAAGCTGTTGGTCAGATAGACGACACCGGACCGTTGCTCGGGGTTGGCGAGGACGTAGTTGCGGAAGATGCCGTAGTCGCCCCACTGCCAGAAGGCGGTTCCGCGGTCATCGCGCTGGAGCCCGAAACCGAGGCTCCAGCCGACCCGCCCGTCGTCGGACATGTCGACCACCCAGCGCAGCATCTCCTGCGCGGTGGCCGGCTCGAGACCCTCACCTTTGATGACGGCGGCCGCAAACAGCGCGTAGTCGCCGGCGGTGGTGTAGAGGCTGGCGGCGGCGTTGGGTTCCGTGCGCCTGCGGAAAGGGGCCGGTGAGCCGTAGAGCTCGTGGCCGTTGGCCATGGTCGTTTCGTAGTCGTCACGCCACACCATCGAGCTCTTCGCCATCCCGAGCGGGCCGAGCACCCTGGACGCCACCAGCTCGTCGAGGCCGAGGCCGGTGATCTCCTCGACCGTTCGCTGCAGCAGCACGTAGCCTTCGGCCGAGTACTTCCAGTCAGTGCCCGGCTCGAAGAAGAGGGGATAGGGGGTGTCACGCTCACCGTGCGGCATGCCGGCCGAGTGACTGAGGATGTGGCGCGGGGTGATGGTCCGGAACCAGTCGGCGCGGTAGTCCTCGGCGTTCACGGGGTGCCCAAGGAAGTCCTCGACCAGCGCGCTCGATGCCACCTCGACCACAGGCCGGTCGAGATCGACGACCCCGTCGTCCACCAGCATCATGACTGCGTAGGCGAAAAGCGGCTTGGTCAGCGAGGCGGCCTCGAAGATGGTGTCGGTCGTGACCGGCTCGCCGCCGTCGCTGTTGGTGGTGCCGAAGCCCTCCTCCCAGACCACCGCCCCGTCATCGATCAGCGCGATTTGGAGACCCGGGATCCGGGCCGCATCCATCAGCCCGGGGATCGACGCCTCGAGATGGCTGATGGTTGCTTCTACTTTGGTCGGCTCCTGGGCCGAGCACGAGAGCATCAACACCACGGCCGCGAGCGCAAACACCCGTCGGAGCATCGGCAGAACCCCCCTTGGACACGGCTCAACGCAGACCCGGCGAATCGATTCTGAGCCAATCAGCGGATAAGAGAAACCAAGCACGATTTGCGTCCGGGAATGGATGACTCTGTCGCCTCTGTCCCCGGTGTCGAGACCCACGAGTCGAAGTATAACCGCGTCAGACCCCGGGGCGGCGGGTCTCAGGCGGGTCCGGCGCGAAAACTGAGCCGATCGATTAATCCGGGGGGAGGGAGTCATCCCAAGACAACCTACGCCGCTGCCCGATGGTAGAAGCGAAGCATCCCACCGAGTCGATTCGAGCACGAGACGTGACCGCAGCGCGACACCTTGTCGTCGGCGGGATCGATCAACCGGTTGTCCAGCCCTTGGTGGTTTCTTTCCCTGTGATACAACCCTACAACACAAGACCCACTAAACTGAATCTCGGACGGTCCGGTATCGCTGGCATCCGCATCAGACAAGGGAGGTGCTGATGCCCAATCCTCGACGAAGCTCGCAGTTCGACCAGCTGAGCCTGTTCCAGCCCGTACCGAATCGCCCACAGTGGAGATCGTTCCCGAAGGAGACCCAGGCGGCTACGGTGCGTCTGTTGGCGCGGCTGTTTCGCGATCACCTGAAGCATCGGCACGTCGATCGAGGCAATCTGCTTCAGCGCTCTCCGGCCGAGAGCCTTCCCCTTGGCCGCGAGCCGCCGTCTCTGGTCGTCAGTGAGCCGGAGTCTCTTTCCACCGAGTTGCTCCTTGAGGACTCGATTCTCCTCGCGCAAGTACTCGATCGCCGCGTTCTGATGCTCGTTGATCCAGCCTGCGAGGATCGTGACAAAGAGCTGCCATGGCTGGAGGACCTGAGCCATCCGCCAAGTCTAAGGCTGTTGCCGAGCGCGGCAAGGCTACATCTCGCCTTGGCGAAGGGCTAGAATTGCTGGCTGCGCTCGGCCGAGTTTCGGGACTATAGCGCGTCCAACGAAGGCTGGTGTGTTCAGTGGGAAACAGGCCCACCGGGGTAAGAGTCAGCACCCCGTAGCTTGGGTCGCAGCAGTGGAGGAAACGAATCTGTTGAAGCCGACCGA
>SBFI01000006.1 GCA_006227875.1 Acidobacteriota bacterium | reverse complement strand
AGGGCCGCCCCCCCGGAGAGAAAGAAGGCGGCCAGCACCAACCGAATCGACCGGGCATCTAGAGTCGTCACTTCACCCTCCGCCGTGTCACGGCCATGGCCAGCAACCCTACCACCGCCACCGGCAATCCGAAGCGCGCCACATGTCGGTAGTTGCGACGCGAGATGTCGATCTCCGACCAGCGCTCGAGACCGACAAAGCCGATGCGGTAGCCCTCCTCCACCTCGGCAAAGTGACCCAGGCTCAACCGCCCTTCGCCCAGCAGCCGGGGGCCCTGTCTCAATTGCAGAACCACCGTCGCGTGACCCCGCAGTGCCTCGTCGAGGCTGGCGAGATCGACCGCTCCCCAGAAGGCGAGCTCGTCGCGACCGATCTCGACCTCTTCTTCAAAGGTGATATGACCCGGCGCGCCATGACCCTCGGTAGTGAACGGCACGACTTCGTCGAAAAGTGTCTCTTCGTCTCGGAGGATGACGATCTGGGGCGCGAAGCCGAAGGCCCCCTGGTAGAAGCGGAGCTTGCCGTAGGCCCCGTTGTGCCAGGGATCGATGCGCATGGTCTCCACCTTGCCGTCGGCCCCGCGGACGCGTAAACGGCTGGCGGGAAAGAAGCCCGCCCTTTCCGATGGCAACAGCTCGAGCTCCTCCAGCTGCAGGGTGAGGTCGAGCTGCTGGAGGTCGGCCAGGGGACCCCGCTCGAGTGCCCGCAGATGCCCCCCCGCCAGGACCGGCATCGCCTCCAGCTCCCTCAGCACTACGTATCCCTGGAGGCTCCAGGCCCAGTTGGCGACCCCGGCTCCCAGTACCAGGAGCGCGCCGGCGATCGCCACAGTACGGGCCACCGCCGAGACCGGCGGCAGTCGGGAACGGCCAACCAGATACCAGGTGCGGCCGAGCTCGAAAAGCCAGCCGGCGAGAGCAAGAGTGGCCAGCACCCCAATGATCCAGGCCGGGTGATCGAGAAGCCCCAGACGCACCAGGCCCCAGTCGACAACGGCGAGGAGGAGCGGTAGCCAGAGGTACGACCGGCGAACGATCCAGAACGGACCCGGCGCGTTTCTCTCTGATTCCTTGGCTTCCACGGTGGGCAGCTCGGGTGGTCGGCTCGCACCTCGGCGTGGCGCTCACCATCACCGCGCGCACATCTTATCCTGCAACCACTACCACACCTCGCGATCCGCGACTACCAAGAAAATGGTCCCGCTGCCTTCCCTCCCAGAGGCAGCGGGACCCACGTCAGAACCAATTCGAATTTGACAACCGTCTTAGTAAGTCAGCGACCTCTTGAGCGGCTTGCCGGCCTTGCCCCTGGACTCGTCACCCCACTGGTAGCCACCGTCGTGCTGGGTACAGGAGCCCCACTCGTCCTCGGCCGCCAGCGTCCAACAGGTGACCTCGCCGGTGGTCATGATCTCCCAGCCGTTGTCGACGTAGTAGCGCTGGCTGCCGCCGTTCATGAAGCGGTAGGCCTGGCGGACGCTGTCGTCTGGCCGCGTGAACTCCTGCGAGGTGGCGTGGATGGTCCCCCAGTCGGGCGCCCCGTGGCAGTTGAGGCAGGCGATGCCGAAGAGCACCCCCTGCGAGCCCTTCCGGAGGTCGCCTTCTTCGGCGGTGGTATCGACATAGTCCGACTTGTTGGCGGTGTGGCCCACCCCCGGCTTGTGCTTGGTCACCTCGTGGCAGCGATAGCAGACATAGCTGTCGCCACCCTTGGTTCCCTCGGTGGCGCCGCCGGCGGCATCCTTGAGCAGGTACTCGGAGTTGGAGCCGTGGGCGTTGCCGGCGGTCTTGTTGGCGCCGTCGGTGGTGTGGCAGTCGGCGCAGCCCATCACCGAGGTGTCGTTCCAAACCGGGTTGGCGAATTCGTCGTTGCCCAGGTTGGTGAAACCGCCGTAGTTGTAGATCGTCTGCCCAAAGGCGATTGCCTGGTTGTAGACCGAGTAGCGGCTGGTGGATTTCCCGCGGATGGGATGCCGGGCGAACTTACCCTGCGGCGGGTCGGTCGTGCCGTCGCCGTCGAGGTCGGTGCCGCCGTCGACCACCTGGCTGGCAACGTCGATCACCTTTTCGGGTCCCGTCGGCGGCGGCTCGTTGCGGGGCCGGAAGTCGACCTCATTGGTAATCGAGGTGTCGCAGAAGGGATTGAACCAGGGCCGGTTGGTCTCCCAGGTCGGATCGCATTCGGCGTCCTGCACGTTGTAGGTGCCGGTGGCGCCGTCGTCGTCGTGACAGCTGAGACAGAAGGGGTCGAGCCCGGCGTTAGCGGGGAGGGTGTCGCCACCAGTCTCGTCCTCACCGGAGGTCCATTCGCGCCAGTTCTTGTTGGCGCTGTTCCAGTTGGCTGCCGCCCCCGCCGAGTTGGCGACCCGGTCGACATCGTAGACAAAATAGGAACCAAATTCGGTGTCGGTGTCCCAAAACTCCAGCAGCTTGTTGCCGTGCTCGGAAGTCCCTACAGGCACTGCCGTCACCCCGTCGTCCTCGCCTTCGGCGTGACAGACCACGCAGTCGAACGCCGTCAGGTTGCCGCCCATGTTGGTGGACCCGTCGCCCACGTGGTGGGAGTTCTTGGAGAAGTCGGGGGTGATGTCCCGACGCGTGTAGTTGTAATCGTCAACCTCGTCCCCGTCGAGGTCCCGCCAGCCGCTCTGCGTCTGGTCGTGGCAACCGGCCTCCAGACAATTGAGCGGTCCGCCGGCGGTGCCGAAGGCACCCGACGGTGGGCCGGTGTTGTGTTGGTGGCAGGCGGTGGTGCAGACATCTCCCGGTGGGGCCGATGAGCCATGGGGTCCGGCTTCGGCCTCCAGGTGTAGTTGTCGCCATAGGTATGGCAAACGTTGCAGATGCCGTCGAAGGGAGTGCTCGGCTTGCCGTAGTCGGAGAGGGCGACGTTGTTGGTGAACACCGGGTCGACCAGCCCAGCCGGCGGTCCGGTGATGGTGGTATCGGGGATACCGTGCTGGCCGGTCGACACCCGGGTCACCTGGCGGCCGATCATGAAGATGTTGCCGCCGCCCGAATCACGGTCGCCGTGGGGATCGTGGCAGTCCCAACAGAACTGTCCGCCGTTGGCGCTGTCGGTACCCAGCGGGTGATTCTGGCCGAAGTGATAGGAGTCGATCTCGACCGTACCGTTGATCAAGGTATGGCCGGCAGGCTGGACCCCCGAGCTGCCGGTGCCATGGCAGTTGAGACAGACCTGGGCCAGCTCTTCGGGCTGCGGGTCTGAGGGCACGGCCGGCGTGAAGAGCAGCCGGAACGGGTTGTTGGCGCTGCCGTGGCCGACATTACCGTCGTGGCAGTAGAGACAGGGGTTGGCGCCCCCGACGTGGAAGTTCGCGGCCGGGTTGCCGGTGACGTCGTAGTTGCCGAAGGGAAAACCGTCGCTCTGGTCGGCGACCGTCCGCCCGTGGCCGCTGTGCCGCCACTCGTCGATGGCGACCGCCGCGGTGCCGCCACCCGGGATCTGCCAGTCGTCGGTGTCGTCGGTGGCGTCCCCGTGGCAGTCGAGACATAGAAGGCTCGGTCCGCCCCACTTCGGCGTCCCTGGCCCGTGACAGGCGGCGACGCTGCAGGATTTGTCCGCTGGGGTGTAGGTGCCCGAGACCCCGGCGCCAAAGACCACCTGGCGGTTGCCGTCGAGGTGGTTGCCCGGGGTGGTAATGGAGGTGCCGGTGGTGGTGGTGTCGTTGTGACAGGTCGCGCAGTCCGAGGCCCCACCCACGTGCTTGGGGTGGCTGTTGGAGT
>SBFI01000326.1 GCA_006227875.1 Acidobacteriota bacterium | reverse complement strand
CTCGAGCTCTCGGGTGATCTGGAGCGGCCGGTAGGGGAGCTGCGAGCCGAGCTCGAGCCGGCCATCCTCGGCGAGGTCGAATACGGCATCCTGCGGCTCGATCTGGACTTCGACCAGGAGAAGACCAGCTTTCGGCGAGCGGTGTTGGCGACCGAAGCCGGTGACATCGTGGTCGAAGGGGCCATCGACAACGAGACCGAGACCCTCAACTTCGTGCTCGACTCGATGCCGCTCGAGCTCGACAGCCCGCCCTTCAGCGATCTGGTAACGACGCCCCTGACCGGCCGTCTCGAGGCGCGCGGTGTGGTTGGTGGAACTCTCGTCTGCCCGACGCTCGAAGCGGACCTCATGTGGCGCGACCTGGCCGTCGCCGACCTCCGGCTCGGAGACAAGGGTGAGGCCCGGGCTCGGGTCGAGTGGGACGGCACCGAGCTGAGTCTCGACGGCGACCTCTTCGGTCTGCTGCTGATCAACGGTGGCGGGCGGCTGGACCGGGATGCGGTGGAGCTCCTCTTCCAGGTGGAGGGGACGGACCTGCAGGCCATCGCCCAGCTTACCCGCGAAGAAGAGCTGCCCGACTTTACCGGTCGCTTTTCGGGTGAGATGGAGCTGACGGGTACCCCAGCTTCCGACGAGCCGTGGAGCAAAGTCGTCCGTCTCGACCACTTCGAAGCCGACTATGCCGGTCATCGGGTGGAGAACCTCGAGCCGGTGGTGGTGCGGCTGGCAGAGGAGGGAGTTCGCATCGACTCGTTTTTTGTCGCCGAGCCCGACGGCTCGACCGAGCTGTTTGTCGGCGGCCTGGTGCGATCCGACGAGGACAGGACGCTCGATCTCCGGCTCCAGGGCAGCCTCGAGAGCCGATGGTTCGAGCTCGTGTTGCCCGACCTCGGTCTGCGTGCGGGCCAGTTCGATGTGCTGGCCACCGTGGGTGGGACGGTCGAGCATCCCGTTCTCAACGGCCAGGGCGGGATCTCGGACGCGCGACTGGTCAGCAGCCTGCTGCCGCACTCGCTCGAGCGGGTCGAGGGCCTCATTCTCTTCTACCCGACCCAGATCGTCGTCGACAGCCTCACGGGCCGTATGGCTGGCGGCGAAGTAAAGGCAACCGGTTCGCTGGGTCTTCCCGACCAAGCAACACCCGCAGGGGTCGAGTACCGCCTGCAGGTGGTCGGGAACGATCTCAACGTCCGTTTTCCGGAGGGCTGGCTGTCGCGAGGAGACGCCGAGCTGGTATTGCTCTCGACCGAAGATGGCAGACAGATACGGGGCGCCATCGAGCTCGAGCGGGCAATGTATCACCAGGACGTCCCCATGGGCGTCGGTCAGATGATGCAGGGTCTCTTTGCCAGAGACCGGGTGCAGGTGGAGACGGCCAACCCGATGCTGGCCACGACCCAACTTCAGATCAGTGTCAACGGCCCCGAGGCGTTGCGAGTCAGCAACAACCTGGCGGATCTGACCGGCGGTCTCGACCTGGTTGTGCGCGGCACCGCCGCCCGACCCGTGATCTTTGGGCGGGTCGACATCGATAGGGGGAGCACACTCGAATACGGGGGCAACAGATACAGCATCGAGCATGGCCGGCTCAATTTCGCCAACCCCTTCCGCATCGAACCGATCATCGATCTGGCGGCCACCACCCGTGTGCGCGAGTACAACGTCACCCTCAATCTGTCGGGCTCGCTCGATCGGCTCAATGCGACCTTCTCCTCCGATCCGCCGCTCGGCGACCTCGAGGTGCTGGCGCTGCTGACCACGGGCGAGGAGACCCTTGCCCGGGTGGGCACGACCGAAGATGCAGACGCGGCAGGGCTACGTGCCACCTCGTTGCTCTACGGGCAGGCCTCCTCGCTGGTCTCCGAGCGCACCCGCAAGCTATTTGGTCTGGATCAGTTTCGCATCGAGCCGCTGACCTCCTCCACCGGTGAGCCCTCATCGACCCGATTCACCATCGGCGAGCGGCTGTCGAGGGACGTCTTTGCCACCTATTCCTTCGATCCATCGACCACCGAGCAGTGGATTTTGCAGCTCGAATGGTCGGTCACCAGGGGTATGACGCTGGTTTTAACCCAGAACGGCGACGACAGTTACTCGGTCGACGTCCGTTGGCAGAAGAGCTTCTGACGGGGCGAGCAGTGGTTTGTCACAAGACAAGGACCCCGCAGCACGGCGCGGCCGTCGCCAGCCGCATTGCTCTGGTGCTCCTCGTGCTGGTGGTCGGCTCCGGGCCGCTTGCCTCGGTGCTCTCGGAGAGCTCCGGACGAGCCTGCGCCGCCACCCTCGTCGATCGAGTGGAGATCCGCAGCGATTCTCCGCTCGGGCGGGTTCAGGACATCGAGGAGCTGGTCGAGATCCGTGCCGGTGAGGTCTTCGACCGCGCGGCCGTGGCGCAGAGCCTTCGCGCCCTCCAGGCCTCCGGTCTCGCGGGCGAGATCGAGGCCTTCGTCCTGCCGTCGCCGGACGGCGGGGTGGACCTTACCTTTGCGCTGTGGAAGAGGGTCCAGGTCGCTGAGGTCCGGATCGAGGGTGAGTCGGGAATCAAAGAGGCCGAGCTGCGGGAGGTGATCGAGGTGCGGCCGGCCCAACCTCTGTATGAGACACAAGTCATTCGCAGCGTCTACCGGCTGCAGGAGCGGTTCGAGGAGAGCGGATACCTGGCGGCGCGGGTGCGGGTGGCGGTGGATGTGGACGAGGAGCTCAAACTGGCCGCGGTGGTCTTTCACATCGACAGCGGGACTCCGTTCACGGTCGGAACCGTGACCTTCGATGGCGATATCTCTCCCTTTGGCGAAGACGAGCTCCACGATCAGCTGCGGGCAGGGCCGGAACAGCGATACAGCCAGCGCACGGTGCGCGCCGACGCCGAAGCGCTCGAGCGATGGCTCATCGAGCGGGAG
>SBFI01000446.1 GCA_006227875.1 Acidobacteriota bacterium | reverse complement strand
AGCACCGCCAACCCCAGGTCCCGGCGCAGCTGCTCCAGCAGCTCGAGGATCTGGGCCTGGATGGTGACGTCGAGCGCCGTGGTCGGCTCGTCGGCAATCAACAGATCGGGCTTGGAAGCCAGCGCCATGGCGATCATCACCCGCTGTCGCTGGCCGCCGGAGAGCTGGTGTGGGTAGTCCTTGAGACGCTCTCGCGCGGCCGGAATGGCGACCAGGTCCAACAGCCTCTCGGCTTCGATCTGGGCCTCCTGCCGCGAGACACGCCTGTGCACCCGCACCGCCTCGGTAATCTGAAAGCCGACCGTGAACACCGGGTTCAGAGCCGTCATCGGCTCCTGGAAGATCATCCCCACACGCGCACCGCGTACTGATCGCATCCGCGCATCGGTGAGCCCCAGCAGGTCTTCACCGGAGAGCAGAATCCGGCCGCCGGTAATCCGCCCCGGTTCCGGAATCAGCCGCAAGACGGCGAGGGCCGTCATGCTCTTGCCGGACCCCGACTCCCCCACCAGACCGACGAATTCGCCCGCAGCCACGGCGAGCGACACACCTCTGACCACCGGGACCCAGTGATCCCCGACCGGGAAGGCGACCGCAAGGTTGTCGACGGCGAGTAGCGTTTCCATAAATGGGTCGGCTATCAGAAGCGATTCGCCAGCTCGAGCAACCAGGCCGAGGTGAGTGCGACGCCATAGCCGGTCGCTCCCTTGGTTCCCTTCTGGTCGCCGGCAACATAGGCCGTGGCGGCGATATCGAGATGGGCCCAGCGCTCGGTCTTGCCCACGAACTGCGACAAGAAGGCCGCCGCCGTGTTGGCACCGCCCCAGCGACCGGCGACGTTTCGCAGATCGGCATGAGTGCCCTTCATCTCCTCCCGGTACTCCGGCCACAGCGGCATCCGCCAGAGCCGCTCGTTCGAGTCTTCCGCCGCATCGAGGAGCTCCGCCGCCAGGTAGTCGTCCGGGGTGTAGAGCGAGGCCGCGTGGTGGCCAATAGCAACCACCGAGGCGCCGGTGAGGGTCGAGTACTCCAACAGCGTGCCCGGTTCTTCCTCGGCCGCCCAGGAGAGCGCATCGGCCAGAATCATCCGCCCCTCGGCGTCGGTGTTGAGAACCTCGACCGTCTTGCCGTTGTAGCAGCGAACGATGTCCCCCGGCCGATAGGACATCCCGTCGGGCATGTTCTCCGCCAGCGGTAGATAGGCGCGGAAGTGGAAGGGAAGCTCGAGATCGGCAGCAGCCTGGGCGATCCCCAAGACCGTGCAGGCTCCAGATTTGTCGTACTTCATCTCATCCATGCCGCCGGCAGGTTTGATCGAGATCCCGCCGGTGTCGAAAGTCACCCCCTTGCCGACAAAGGAGATCGTCTGGGAGCCGCTGCCCCACTCGAGCCGCACCAGGCGGGGTGGTGAGGACGAGCCGCCCCCGACGGCAAGAATGCCGCCCATCCCCATCCGGGTGAGCTCCTTGGGACCCAGGACCTTGATCTTCATCGACCGTGTCTTTGCCAGACGACCGGCCTCTCCGGCCATCCACTCCGGATTGGCCTCATTGGGTGGCGTGTTGGCCAGGTCGCGGCCAAAGGCCACCGCCGGCACGACCTTGTTGGCGACTTTCAGCATCGCTTTGTAACTGGCGTCCTCGCCGGCCGGGGGCAGCACCCGAATCGTGCGTAGCCTCGATCTCGATGTCTTGCTCTGAAAGCGATCGAAGCGATAGCCCGACAGACCCAGATCGACAAGCAGTCGAAAGGCGGCTCTACCTTTTACCGCCGGATGATCCGGCAGCACCAGCAACAGGTCGCGGTAGCCTTCGTCAGCGGCCGTCTGGACAGCCTTTGCCGACCAGCGTGCCAGCTCTCTGGAGCCAAAGTCGGCGGCGCGACCGAGGCCATGGACGACGACCTGCGACGGCTGCTTGGAGCGCGACTGAGCCCGCGCAATCTGTTTCTCTTTGCCCTTCCAGCCCGACCGCTCCACCGCTCGTCCGGCGGCGTTGGTCAGACCCGACGGCAGACGACTGGTGTCCGGGGCGCGACCCTTGAAGCAGCCGATCACCACCAGCTCGCTCGTCAATTGCCTCGGTGAGGCGACTCTGACGGATGGTTGCTTGCCCATCTTCGTAAATTCCTCTCTATTGTCGATGGATGGGATTGTAACAATCTCCTCAGCGGGTCTAGCAGGCTCTTGGTAGGATGCGAGCCCAGGTACGACGGGCAGCGATCGCCATGGATCCAAAATCTCTCGCCGGGCTCTTTCGGGGATCCTACAGCTTCTTCCAGGTGGATCTCGAGGAGCTGCGTCGCATCGTTCCCGACTACCAGAAACTGCTGCCGCTGCCCCAGCGCATCTTTCTCGAACCCGAGGAAGCGACTCCTCTGGAGGGCTTTCCGGTGCTTATCTCACCGGAAACCCTGGCACTGCGGGACGCCCTGGAGGCGTTTATCGAGGCCGAGGAGCAGGCCCAGATCGCGCTGTTCCGCCGGGAACCGATCGACAAACGGCCCCACGAAGCCGCCTGGCAGCGCTACCAGGCGCTGCTCGTCCAGGCCACCGAGAACACGATCCGCTCGAGCTTTGGCCGTCACTACCCGAGCATCTTTTGGCTCTACCACTCGATCGCCGTTTCGCGGGTGTTCAAGGAGGTTCCCCGCAGGATCGTCAGAGAGAACCTCAAGATCGGACGCGAATATGGCGACGCCATCAAGTATCGAGTCTTCGAGCGCTATCTCGACCGCATCCTGAATCTCTCCCACGACGTCACCTTTCATATCGCCGAAGAGGCCAAAGAGAACGAGGTCGATCTCTTTCCGGACATTCTGTCGCGGATGCGGGATAACGTCCTCATCCTGACCGAAGACCACATCAGCCAGGATCTGGTCGAGCTGGACAGCTTCTTTCGCGGCTATCTCCAGCTCGACGGCAAGAATTTTCGCAACCGGTTGGCGGCCCTGCACGAATGGCATCTCAAGCAGCTGTCCGAGGACTCCGATCTGCGAAGTGCTGTCGCCCATCTGATCGGTTTCCAACCTCATGGTGATCCGCGACAGTACATAAACCGCCCCGGCTACCTTCGTTTTCTCTCGCAGCGGCCCTCGTACAACGCCAAAAGAATGTTCTCCCCCGAGCTGGTTCAGGTTTGGGAAGGCTTGTTGAGCAAGCTCAAGGAGTTCGAGATCCTGTTGGCACTTCGGCGCCATGTGATCCCCGTCCACAAAGAAGGAGAAGTTCTGGTCTGCCAGGCCCCCAACCCGCGGGGCTCGGGTCTACTGCCGCGCAAGGTGACGCTTTCTTACAGCACCCGCCCGCTCGAGTTCATGACGCCCTGGGTTGTGGATCCCCTGGTCGAGCGTTTTGGACTCATCTACGACATCACCGATTTCTCGGCCATCATCTCGATGTTGAAGCGGTCCGGCCCCAAGGCACAGGACAACTCCTTTCGATCGATCTTCCGTTTCCAACGGTGGGTAAACCAGCTCGCCCGCAACAACCGGCTCAAGTTGGAGAAGTACCTCGGCGACGGGGCCCTCTACTCGGGACGTCATCCCGAGCTGCTGCTAAAGGTGTCCGTACTGCTCCAGCGCTACTACCGGCGTGCCGTGGAGGAAGGTTTCCCCTTCGACCGCGGGATGCGGGTCGCCATGAACTACGGCCAGTATCGTCTGCTGCCGATCGAGACCGGCCCTATGGGCGGTGGGCAGCGGTACGAGTTCTTTGGTCACGGCATCGTCGAGCTGACCCGGCTGGTGACCGGGAAATCGATGCATGAGATCGACGAGTTCAGGAATCTCCTGCTCACCTCGGGTTACTCGGTCGGCGAGGTGGATCGGTTCTTTGGACCGCTGCTGGGTCAAAACCTGGATCTGATCGAGAAGTCCGAGGAGGAACGCGGGTTCTATTCCTACATCAACCGAAACGGCTCGCTGGTCAACGAGGGAATCGTGGCTACGCGTCAGTTCATCCTTCAGCTCGACAAATCCGGTGTTGTGGGTCCCTTGCGTCAGTCCAAAGAGGGCGGGCGCCAGTTCGTCGTCTTTCAGCTCGAAGAGGACGACGATCAAATCTACGTGGGCTTCCGCAAACTGGGTATGGCTCGACTCAAGGGGCTGGGTCGACAGGCGGTCTACGAGGTAGTGGACGGCGAGCGGTGGCGTGACGTGGACCTGCCGCGGATGCCTGAGCGCACCCTCTTCGAGGCCCTGGAACATCGACTGGCGTCGTCGGGTGATTCGGGGCTCTCGGCGGAAGCCGAGGTGGATCGGGCTTGACGGGCGGCTGCACCCAAGGAGCGATACAATCCCCTGTCGGAGGGCGACCGATGCTGGAAACCGTCTGGAAAACCGAAATCCCCCACCTGCCCACACCAAAGCGCGGCAAGGTCAGGGACATCTACGACCTGGGCGACATGCTGCTGATCGTTGCCTGCGACCGGATCTCTGCGTACGATCACATCCTGCGGCCGGGAATCCCGGGCAAGGGGCGAATCCTCAGCCAGCTGACCGACTACTGGCTCGACCGATTTGCCGATGTGGTGCCCAATCACCTCATCGCCACTGATGTGAAGGACTTCCCCAGCCACCTGGTGGAATACCGGGAGCTCCTCGATGGCCGCTCGGTGCTGGTCAAGAAGGCCGAGGTGGTGCCCTTCGAGTGTGTCGCTCGCGGCTATCTCGCCGGCAGCGGTTTTCGCGAGTACACCGAGGCGAGGGAAGTCTGCGGCATCCCACTGCCCGAGGGGCTGATGCGAGCCGACAAGCTACCCGAGCCGATCTTCACCCCGGCCACCAAGGCGGAGTCCGGCCACGACATCAACGTGTCCTTCGACGTGATGGCCGAGGGTGTGGGTCAAGAGATGGCCGAGCGCCTACGTGAGCTGAGCTTGATCATTTATGGTCGTGGCGCCGAACAGGTCATCGACCGCGAGCTCATCCTGGCCGATACCAAATTCGAGTTTGGCCTGATCGACGGCGAGATCCACCTGATCGACGAGGTGCTGACCCCCGACTCCTCCCGCTTCTGGGACGCTCGTCAGTGGGAGCCCGGAACCGAGCCGGCTTCCTTCGACAAGCAGTATGTCCGCAACTGGCTGGATGAGAGCGGCTGGGATCACGAGTCGCCGCCGCCCGAGCTGCCGGCGGAGGTGGTCGACGGGACCCTGAGCCGCTACCTCGAGGCCTTTCGCAAGATTACGGGCAGCGAGCCGCAGCTCTAGATGCTAGTGGGTGAAGCGGGAGTCGAAGGCGACATCCCTGCCGGCTCGTCGGTAACGTCGCGGCAGGCGCAGACCCAGCAGACACAACACTTCATAGACGATCGTGTCCGACCAGGCGGCCACCTCCCGAGCGGCCAACACCTCGTCGCCCTGGCGCCCGAGTAGCACGACCTCCTCCCCCAGCCCGGCGTCGGTATCGGTGAGGTCGATGAGTGTCATGTCCATGCTGACAGCACCGACCACCGGTACGCGCGTACCCCCGATCAGCATCTCGGCCCGGTTCGAGAGCCGCCAGGAATAGCCGTCGGCGTAGCCGACGGGCACCACCCCCAGCCGGCTGTCGCGGGGTGCAGTCCAGGTACCGCCATACCCCGGTCTGGCCCCGGCCGGCACTTCCTTCACCTGCACGACACGGCTGTGGACCGACATCACCGGCTCGAGCCCGGTCTCAACGCCGGCCGGGTCGATGCCGAAAAGGGTGAGACCCGTACGCACAAACGTATGGCGGGTATCCGGGTGATGAAGCGCGGCGGCGCTGTTGGCCAGGTGGACTTGCACCTTCCCCCGCTCGTCTTCGCGCAGGTGATCGAGTACCTCGGCAAACCTCTTCTCCTGCTCGGCGGTGCGCGGGCTCTCCAGATCGTCGGCCTCGGCTAGGTGCGACAGCAGACCGGCAAGCTCGAGGCCCGGGTGGGCGCGGATCTCCTCCAGTGCTGTCGGGAGTTCCGGTGGTGCGATGCCGAGACGGTTCATCCCCACATCCACCTTGACGTGGATGGCCTGTGGGGTGCCGCCTAGCCCCGACCAGGCGGTCCACAGGTCGAGCTGATCCCGACTCGAGATGGTCGGGGTCAGGTCGTAGCGCTGATACAGGGCCAACTGCCCGGGCTGACAGGTACCGACCACCAGTATGGGCGTTGTCAATCCCTCTCGCCGAAGCTCGACGCCCTCTTCGGCCAAGGCGACACCCAGCCAGTCGATTCCGGCGCTCTCCAGGGTCCTGGCCACGATCGGTGCGCCGTGACCATAGGCGTCCGCCTTGATGACGGCCAGCAGACCGGCCGGCTCGACCTGACGCCGTACGAAGGCGAGGTTGTGCTCGAGAGCATCCAGATCGACCACCGCCCAGGCGGGGCGCAGTGCGGTCGGCAGACCGCCGCCATCGGCGGGTAGCTTGATCATGGCAAGCAGAAGGTGGTCGACCTAGAAAGGTGGAGCACCCGTGTCCTCGTGACGGGCGAGATTGCAGAACTTGGTCGTGTCACCCAGGAAGACGAGCTTGACGGTCCCGGTCTCCCCGTTACGGTGTTTGGCCACGATGAGCTCGGCGATCCCCTTGTCGCTGGTCTCGTCGTCGTAGAGCTCGTCGCGGTAGATGAACACCACCACGTCGGCATCCTGCTCGATGGATCCCGACTCGCGCAAATCCGCCAGTTGTGGACGGTGATCGCCGCTTCTCCGTTCCGGCTGGCGAGACAGCTGGGACAGGGCGATCACGGGGATACTGAGCTCCTTGGCCAGCTGTTTGAGGCTGCGGGTGATGGCCGCGATCTCCAGATTCCGGTTTTCGTAGCGGGTGGTGCCTTGCATCAGCTGGAGGTAGTCAACCACGATCAGATCCAGACCCGACTCGGCTCGCAGCCGGCGGGCCTTGGAGGCGATCTCGAGCATGCTGGGATTGGCCGAGTCGTCGATGTAGAGCGGCGCCTGAGACACGGTCTTGACCGCTTGGACCACCTTTGTCCATTGTTTCTGGGAGAGATGTCCCGAGCGCAGGGGGCCGAACGAGATGTCCACCTCCGACGACAGGATGCGCAGCGCCAGCTCTTCCTGACTCATCTCTAGCGAGAACAGCCCGACCGGGCGATTCTCACGGATGGCCGCGTGCTCTGCGATGTTGAGCGCCAGGCTGGTTTTGCCCATCCCGGGCCGACCGGCGATCACCACCAGATTGCCGGGGTGAAAGCCGCGGGTCATCGCATCCAAATCGGAAAAGCCCGACGGCAGCCCCAGAAAGCCGCGCTCCGGTCGGTCTTCCAGGTCGGCCAGGGTGTCGTGGAAGATCTGTCCGAGCTTGATGAAACCCTTCTGTACCGCCTCCTCGCCCAGACCGAGGATGGCCTGCTCGGCACGGCCCAGGGCCTCCTGCGCCTCCAGCCCGCCGTCCAGGCAGTGTCGGGTGATCTCGCCACAGGCTTCGATGAGGCGGCGGCGTACCGAGCGCTCCTTGACGATCTCGACGTAGGTATCGAGCCGGCCGAGATCGGGGAGATCCAGATCCAGCCCCGCGAGATAGGCCACGCCACCAACGCTCTCCAGCTTGTCCTGTTGTTCGAGACTGGCCTGGAGTGTGCGCAGGTCTACATCTACCTCTGCCGTCTGCAGGTCGACCATCGAACGGTAAATGGTGCGGTGGCGCTCCGAGTAGAAATCCTCGGGGGCGAGGCGGCCGACGACGACGGGCAGCAGCGCCGGGTCGAGCAGGGCCCCGGCGAGAACAGCCCGCTCGGATTCGTCGCTATGCGGCAGCGCTTTTTGCTGTTGCAGAGTTTCGATCATCGGCTCGGGACAGGGTCGAATTCTACCCCAGATTTCCGAGCCTGAAAGACATGAAGTCGTAGCCGACGAGGAGCTTCCCCTCGAAGCCGGCCTCGCGGGCCCTGGCGTTGATCTCGACCTCGTCTAGCTCCTGATAGAGGTGTGAGCAGACCAAGCGCCTGGCCACCGCCAGCTCGATGATCTCCGTCTTCTCCAGGTGCCCGGAGTCGATCACTCCCAGGTCCACACCACGAAGAAACTCGATCTCCTGCTCATGGAAGTGCGAATCCCCGGTCAGGGCGTAGACACAGCCCTCGACATCGAACTTCAGTCCATGGTTTCCGGCCGGTGGCAGATCGCTATAGGTGAATTCGCGACCATCGATGGTCAGTTTGTCGTCGTCGATCTCGTGCAGGTGGACTTCGAAGGGCCGCATCTCCTCCTCGAGATCGGTGAAACCGGCAAGATCGAGAAGCTTCTCCCCGAGCTCTTCCAGTCCGCGAGGACCATAGATATGGAGATCGGTCGTCCGGGGATCGATCTGGGAATAGAGCCCACCGTGGAGATAGGGGATGAGGTCGGAAAAGTGGTCGGGGTGGAAATGCGACAGGACCACATGCTCGATCTCGTCCTGCTTCACGCCCAACTCGGCCAGGCGGGTGGCCACGCCACGGCCAAAATCGTAGACGACCGCCATCTCATCCAGCTCCA
>SBFI01000349.1 GCA_006227875.1 Acidobacteriota bacterium | reverse complement strand
AAGTGGATCAAGGAGCGGCCCAATGTGGTGGTGGCGCACACCTTCTCCAAGATCTATGCGATGGCGGGTCTCAGACTCGGTTATGCCATCGCCCATCCCGACACCGCCCAGCGTCTGCGCGAGTTCCTGTCGTCGGACAACGCCACCGGTCTCGCCCTGGCGGCCGGCCTGGCCTCGCTCAGCGACCAGGACCTGATCCCGCGGAGCCGGGCCGCCAACGAGAAAGCCAAGAAGATCACCCTGGAGTGTCTCGACGAGCTCGGGCTCGCCCACCTGCCCAGCCACACCAACTTCCTCATGCACCGGATCAACGGCGATCTCGACACCTATCGCCGGCGGATGTGGGAGCGGGGGATCCATGTCGGGCGGCCCTTCCCGCCGCTGCTCGGCTACAACCGTCTGTCGCTCGGGCTGCCGGAGGAGATGGAGTGGTTTACCGAGGTGCTGAGGGAATTTCGGACGAAGGGCTGGGTCTAGCTCGGTGTCAGTGATCGCCGACGCTGACGGCGTGGGTGGTGAAGGCGGAGATGGCGCCCAGCTCGTCCCGCACTCCGAGGGCGATCGTGTGCTGGCCGCCGCGCATACGGAGATTGGTCGAGAAGCGCCATTGGTCAGGGCGGCCTCTTGGGTCACCTTCGACCAACTCGATCTCGGAGGGTATCTCGGCCACCTCGGTCGTCCTCCCCTCCTTGTCCATGGCGGCCAGGAAGAGTCGGAGACGCCCGCGGCTCACCTCGCCGTCGGGTAGCAGAACGACTTCAGCCAGGGGGATGGTGACTTGTATCGGCACCAGATATCGATCCTCATCGGCTTCGCTCTCCACACCGACCTCCACAACCACCCCTAGCGGGTTGTCGTCGACCGCATGCGTGAGGGCCGCCCGCACTCCCTCGGACATTCTCGTATTCGCGCTCTTGTCACGGTACCCTGATTGGTACCTCAAACGCACTCCCGGCCGCCTCACCTCCACCGCGATGTTGTGGAATTGCCCGTCGCCGGCATGGTCCGGGGTGTAGCCGAGGGAGTAATAGGTTCGAAAGTCGTCGGCGACTTTGCGCAGCGCCGGGAGGAGGTCGTTACGATTGAGAATCGCCTGGCCGCCGGTGTCGGCAGCTAGATGCCGGAGGGGCAACTGCAGGTTGGTCGACCGATCCGTCTCCAACGAGTCCACCGCTGCGGTATCCCTCAGCCCTTCCTTCTCGACACCACCCGAACCGCTGGCCGGCACACCACCCGCACCAAGCGTGTACAGAATCACACCGTGGGCGTTCGCTGTTGCCGTCAGTTCGTCGAAGAGTCCCGTGGCATTGAAGGGGTTTTTCTTGTAGAGAGCGTATCCGGTCGGAAAGCGGTTCTCGATGTCCATAAAAAGATCCATGGCGGCCAACCTCGGCAAACCGCTGCTGACGTAGAGGATCGCTTTGCGGCCGGGAAGCCCGGAGATTTCTTCCACCATCTCCTGCAATGCTTCCAGAGTCAGCGTCAGGTCATGGAGTATCTGATCGGCATACGGTCGCAACATCTGCACGGCCTCGATCTGATTCGACACCACATCGAGTCGCCTGAGGAGGTCCCGGCGGTCGGCGTCGTATCGCGCGCCTTCACAGCGTGTCGCTTCCAGCTCGATCAACGACTCGGTGACCCGAGCCGGGTCGCTGGTAAACGGCAGGCGAATATTGAGAGCTCGATCGTAAGACGCCACCATTACCTCGGCTTGGGTGTCGACTCCCTGAGCGAGAAACTCGCGCAGCTGCCCGAGAACGCGCCGGCGATCGAACGTTCGGAGATTTGTATTGTCGATGTAGACCACCAGCCAGAGACGTCTGTCGGGAGGAGCCGACCCGCTCTCGCCCGCAACAACCTCGCTGGGTCGGGTCGCCGGGCCGGAGCTCGGCTCGGCATCCCCCGCCGCTCCTTTCTCAGCAGTCAACAGGGAGAAATGGGTGATCTCCATCGGCTTGCCGTCCTCGCTGATCTCGAAGTCGGCGGCCGTGAGGTCCCGAATCGGATTCCCTTTCTTGTCGGTGGCGTAGACATCCACATTGACCACGTGGACCTGGACCACCTCGCTGAAAACGGGCTGGTCGTGCCCTTCCGGCTGCGCCCGGGCTCGGGCGGCCGGCATGATCAACCAGCCGAGCATCGCACAGACGAGTGCAAGAGGCGCCCGCGGGCCGAAGGCAAAAAGAGGTCTGGAAAATCCCGTCAACGATCTCCCCTCCAATCCATTGCTCGAGATCGCGACATCGCGAAAACGATTCCGCAGTGAGGTCGGACCCGAGACCTGGCGAGCCAGCCTTCTCGGTGAAGCCGACGCTCTATCCTTCTACGGTGTCGTCGGCCTCGGGTTGCTCATGCTCGGGCTGCTCGAGGTCGACACCCCACTTGTCCAGGAGCAGCTTGACCCGATCGTAGAGACCGGGACCCAACAGTGCATGGGCAGCCGCCGAGACATCACCCAAAACCACGCGCAGCTTCTGCGAGCCGTTCCAGTACTTTTCGGCCCGTGGCCCGAGCTCGCTGCCAAAAGCGGTCGCCAGCACCGCCGTGGCGACGATCAGGTCCTCGGCAAATGCGCCCGGGCCTAGAAACGCCTCCGGTAGCAGATCGACCGGCATCAGGAAGTAGGCCAGGGCTCCGGCCATCATCGTACGGGTCTGCCTGGGGACCGAGCGATCGAGCGACAGCCGGGCAAGAAGAATGAAGATGTCCGGCACCAGCAGCAGCGCCTCGGCTGTACCCGCGCCGAGCCGACCCGCGCGCCGCTCGACCCAGGAGGTCACCCTGCCGCGGAGCCGGTCGTAGGTACTCAGCAGACCGGTGGAGACCAGCTCGTCTTCGTCGATCTGGACTTGTGGCAGGTCGGACATGGCTGCGGGGATCTTACCCGAGTTACCACAGCGGCC
>SBFI01000186.1 GCA_006227875.1 Acidobacteriota bacterium | reverse complement strand
GCCAGAACCTATATCGCTCTGCTGCTCTTGCCGCTCGTTGGAATTCCATTTGTCCGGCGCTATCACGCCGGTGAGATCGGGGTGACCCGCAGCGTACAGATTGCGTCGGTGGTTGCCGCCTGTGGCCTCATCGTGGTGCTCTTCTGCGCTCGCACCGCCGGTGCGGGGATGAGCATCTTTCTGCTGACCCGCCCCCAGGTCACCTTCGTCGCCGGGGTCTTCCTCCTCCTCGTTCTGTTCTTCTTCCCGCTGGCGCTGATGGCCTTTCTGGGCTGGTCGGTGGGCGAGTCGCTCTGTCGTGAGCGGTGGGGTCGGAAGCTGGCCGCCTTCGATGCCCTGTTCAAGGGGGACTGGATGAATGCCACCTTTGCCAACGCCTCGCTGCGCGGTCTGTCCTCCGGTCTGGCGGCGCTGGCGGGTTTCTGGCTCCTGGTGGTGGTACTGCGCGGCCAGGGGGCTTGGGGCTACGCCACCTTCTATCTCGGCCCGTGGTGGGAGAGCGCCGCCTGGTTCAGCATCCCGCTGTTGGGTTTTGGGGTCGCCTACGCCATCTACACCGGGATGTTCGGCTGGCTCCTGATGTCGTCGCTCGGGGTCCGACACTTTGGCTGGGTGGTCGGCCCGATGCTGGCGGCGGTGGTCGCGGGTCTTGTCTTTTTCCCGCTCCACTACTTCTATCCCTTTGGCTGGAATGTGCTCGCCTGGCTGTTGGTGCCGGCGGTCTTCATCTTTCTCTTCCTCCGCTTTGGCATCTACACCTCCATCCTGGCCTATCTCACGGTCTGGGTGGGGCAGGGGGCCATTCCCTTTCTGGGTGCCGCCGATTCCTCGATGCAGTTCCAGGCTTCGCTGGCATTGCTGGTGATCGCCGTGCCGCTGATCGTCAGCGCACGGTCGCTGCTGAGCGACAGGAAGTTCTTTTATCGCTACGAGGACATCCCGCCACACGTGCGACGGATCGCCGAGCGTGAGCGCCAGAAGGTGGAGCTGGAGACGGCGCGGGGAATCCAGGCCTCGATCCTTCCCGATCTGCCCCCCGAGCTCAACGGTGTCCGCATGAGCCATACCTATCTGCCGGCGACCGAGGTGGGAGGTGACTTCTACGACGTGCTGGCATTGGACGACGGCCGGCTGGCGGTGGCGGTCGGCGATGTCGCCGGGCACGGTGTCTCGAGCGGCCTGGTCATGTCGATGGCCAAGTCGGCGCTGGCGGTCCAGGTCACCTTCAATCCGGACGTCGAGGCGGTGTTTGCGACCCTCAACAAGATGGTCTTTCAGAGCGCCCGCAAGCGATTGCTGGCGACCCTGTGCTACGCACTGATCGACCCGCAGAAGAAGGAGATGTTCTACGCCTCGGCCGGTCATCTTTTCCCCTTCCGTCTCAGCAGCGATGGCGAAGTCGAGGCTCTCGAATCGGTCTCCTACCCCCTCGGGGTGCGAAACGAGATCGAGATCAGGGTCCGGGGGGCCAATCTGGCTTCGGGGGATCGGCTCTTCCTCTACAGCGATGGGGTCGTCGAAGCCCGGCCTGAAGGGAGCGAGGAACTCTTTGGCTTCGACCGGCTCGAGGAGAGCCTCGAGCGACATTCGGCCAAGGACGTGGTCTCCCTCAAGGAGGGGGTCCTGGAGGATGTCGAGAGCTTCACCGGTCGCTCCCCCCGCGAGGACGATCTGACCATCCTGGTCCTGCAAATCCCCTAGGACGATCGGCCGGAACTCCTGCTAAACTTCCTTCTCGCGTGTCCGATCGGCACGCCTAAGCCAAGACGTCCTTCGCAGGCTGAAAATCCCACACTCAGAGGAGGGATACCTTGAAGATCCACGAGTATCAAGCCAAGGAGATCCTGCGCCGCTACGGTGTCGCCACACCCCGCGGCCGGGTTACCGACGACCTCGGCGAGGCGGCCGAGATCTGCCGTGAATTCGGTGGCCGATGCGTCGTCAAGGCGCAGATCCACGCCGGTGGCCGGGGCAAGGGTGGCGGGGTCAAGCTCGCCGGCTCGCCCGAGGAGGCCCAGGAGTTAGCGGGACAGATCCTGGGGATGCAGCTGGTGACCCATCAGACCGGACCCGAGGGTCAGGAGGTCAAGAAGATCCTGATCGAGGAGGCGGTCGATATCGCCTCCGAGCTCTATCTGAGCATCACCCTCGACCGGGCCCGGGGCAAGCCGGTGGTCATGGCGTCGGCCGCCGGTGGCATGGACATCGAGGAGGTGGCGGCGAAGGACCCCGAGGCGATCGTCCGCGAGGCGATCGAACCGCAGCTGGGGATCCTGCCATTCCAGACACGCAGGGTGGCCGCCAAGCTGGGCCTCAGCGGCGGCACCGCACGTCAGGCGGGCAAGCTTTTGACTTCGTTGGTGAAAGCCTACCTGGACACCGATGCTTCGCTGGCGGAGATCAACCCGCTGCTGGTGACCGGTGACGGCGACGTCATCGCCCTCGACGCCAAGATGAACTTCGACGACAATGCCCTCTTCCGTCATCCCGACATCCTGGAGATGCGGGATCTGGCCGAGGAGAACCCGCTCGAGGTCGAGGCGGGCAAGTTCGACCTCAACTACATCAAGCTCGATGGCGACATCGGCTGTATGGTCAACGGCGCCGGTCTGTCGATGGCGACCATGGACATCATCAGTCTCGCCGGTGGTGAGCCGGCCAACTTTCTGGATGTGGGGGGTTCGGCCAGCGAGGAGGCGGTCAAGAACGCCTTTCGCATCCTGGTCTCCGACGAGAGCGTCAAGGCGGTGCTGATCAACATCTTTGGCGGCATCGCCCGTACCGATCGGATCGCCGGCGGTGTGGTGGCGGCGCTCGAGGAGCTGGGTGGAATCGACATGCCGGTGGTGGTGCGTCTCGAAGGCACCAACGTGGAGCGGGGTCGACAGATCCTGGAGGAGGCCGACTT
>SBFI01000075.1 GCA_006227875.1 Acidobacteriota bacterium | reverse complement strand
AGCCGAGAAGCTCGATGTGGTCGAATCAGGCCGCTGCCTTCATCGACTACGACCGGCAGCCCGCGCCGGCGACCCAGCTCCACCAGTGCCGACGCTTCGACCGAGGCGACAAATCCCGACATCTTGTAGTTGCTCGGGTTGACTTTGAGCAGCAACCCTGTGTCAGCACCAATGGCCTGTTCGTAGTCGCCTATCTTGGTGCGGTTGGTGGTCCCGACCTCCACCAGCTTGACGCCCGCAGCACGCATGATCTCCGGCACCCGGAACGAGCCGCCGATCTCCACCAGCTCGCCGCGAGACACAACCACCTCTCGAGACGCGGCGAGAGTTGCGAGGATGAGCACCAGTGCGCCGGCGTTGTTGTTGACCACCAGCGCCGCTTCGGCACCGGTCAGGAGCGTCAACATCTGCGCCGCGTGCTCGTTGCGCTCCCCACGCCGGCCGCTCTCCAGATCGAATTCGAGATCGCAATAGGCATCCAGCAGCGGCGGCAGACTCTCGGCGACGTGACGCGGCAGCGGAGCTCGACCCAGATTTGTGTGGAGCAGAATGCCCGTGGCGTTCAGGATCCGTCGTAGCGGCAGACCCGTCTGCGCGGCGAGATCGGCCCCGACCCTGCTGGAAAGACCGCTCAACAGCCGATCCAGCCCCTCTGCGCCGACCCCCGGGTCTTCCTCCAGGGCAGCACGAATTTCATCGAGCTGTTGCCGAAGTCGCAGACGGACCAATTCTCTTCCGTATAATGCAATCAGCCTCTGGAATTCCGGCTCACCCAGAAGACGATCGACCGCCGGGAGGGCACGCCGGATATCGGAGGTCTCGGAGCTCATGACGTCACGGCAATTCTAGCCTGGATTCGAAACATCTATGCCGATCGAACACACCGAAGTCGAAGAGGCCATCGATAATCTGGATTTGAGAATCCGGCGTCTCAAGATAGAGTACGACCGCTTCTTCAATGGCGCTCTCGACCGACCCCCCGAACAGTTCAGACAGTCCATAAACGGCGACATCCAGGCGCTCCGGACGGTCCATATAAAGGATTTCTCGCTGCGTTTCCGGCTCACCAATCTGGAGGCCCGCTTCAACACCTATTGCGTTCTCTTCCACCGTCGGATACAGGAGATGGAAGAAGGCACTCTGCTCGAGCGCCGGGCCTCCACCGTCCAGCAACAGACGTTCGACCCGCTGGGCGGGATCGTCCTCGACGAGACACCGGCGCGGGGAGCGGTGCAGGCCCTTTTCAACGAGGTCTATGCCAACGACCAGGATCGCTCCGACGCCAATTTCACCCGCTTCCAGACCTATCTGCTGCAGCAGGTAACCAACATTCGCCAGAAGACCGGCTGCACGGGGGTGAAATTCCGGGTCGAATCCAAGGACGGCAAGCCGAAGCTGAAAGCCAAGCCCGTCTGAAGCGGCCGGTCTCCGCGCCGGCCGGAGCGGGTGGCGGAGCCCCAAGCCCTCAAGCCTTTCTACCCCGGCTCCTTCCGCAGTTCGAGCCCCGTGACCAGCAGGGTGGGCGAGCCGATCATCCCGTCGCCGGGCAAGAAGAGTAGATCGCGGGCCACGGCTTGAATGCCACGCAGAAACGAGCTCACGGCACCGCAGAGCCAGGCCCCGCCGACCGGCGCGTCGGCTCGTCCCTGACGCAGGACCAGCCCGCAGACCGGTAGGCTGAAGCGGTCTTGCCGAAGGTCGAAGTGGCCACCGCCGGTGGTGTCGACGAGGTAGTAGCCGCGCGCCACCGAGGACAAGAGGTCGGCAGCGGGGGTCTCCGGATCGGATCGGAGGTAGAGGTGGCTACAGCCGATCCGCGGCAGATCGCGCCAGCTCGGACGTCGAATGCAACCCACCGCTCGGTCGGGTGGCGATACCTGCCGCCAGGATCGCAGTGGTTGTCGGAGGGCACCCTCCTCGACCAGGACCACCTCGCGTGTGGGGTAGCCCTCGCCATCGACCGGTGCCTCCATGACCCCTCCCGGATATCGCCCGTCGTCGATCAGCGACAGACGCGGACTGCCGATCCGACCGCTGCGATCGCGGAAGGCTTTGGCCAGATCCTTGCCGTCCTCACCGACCAGAATCGGGAGTAGCGCCAGCAGCAATCGGGTGGCAACCGCCGGCGCCAGCAGCATCTCACCACGGTCCCGGTCGGGCGGTGTCCCCTCGTGCCCAAGCACCAAACGATTCGCCGCCTGTCTGGCGAGCGCCCCTGGATTGAATCGCCGTGCCTCGCGCTCGGCCAGGTAGAAGCTCGCTCCCGCACTCCCTCTCCACGGGCCCGCCACTTCGAGGTAGAGCGCTGCCGCGCGGCTGCGAAATCCCACACTCACCCCGCGGCTGTTGGCCAGATCCGACTCACTCGAGCCTTCTTCCAATACTCCACGCAGCAGTCTCCCTCCGGGCACCTCGCGCACCAGCTGGATCTCGATCGCTTCGAGCAGGGAGATCGCTTCGCTGTCGACCAGCAGCGGAGCGTCCAGGTCGGGAGGACTCTTCCAGGCGGAGATCGGTTGGGCCGTGGGGAGCCGCACCGGACGACCATCGGCAGGAGGCCAGGAATCCAGCATCGGCTCAGCGCCCGAACCCGCGGCAAAGAGAGACGAGCGCTCATCGCTGGCGCGCACCGCCCAGCCCTCCTCCTCACTCGTGCCGGCGATTCTGCCGTGAGAGCCGATCTCGAAGCGGCGCGAGCGCCCGCGCTTGAGAAAGAGCTCGATCTCGTCCAGACCACTCTTGCCCAGACTGGTCTTCAGATCAGCCAGGAGATCTTCCGCCTTCACCCACGCACCTCCACGCCCTCGATTCTCAACGACGGAGTCGTCGCCCAGACCGGCAACTTGAGGCCACCCTTTGCACACCACCCGGCACCCGCCGCCCGACTGTCATTCCCGATCCCTGTCAC
>SBFI01000145.1 GCA_006227875.1 Acidobacteriota bacterium | reverse complement strand
CGCAGAGTCCACCCGGCACCAGCGCCTGCTGAACCCGAGCCAGAGTGGCCTCGATGTCGCCGACATGATGGAGGACATTGGCGCCATAGACCACGTCGAAGCTTTCGGCGGGCACCTCGAGCTCTTCGAGCGGGCTGACGATGCCCTCGATCTCGACCCCGTGGTGCGCGGCCACCCGCGAGGCCGTCTCGACCATGGCGGGCGACACATCGACCGCCGTGACTTGCGAGCCTTGAAGCGCAAAATAGACCGCCGCTTCCCCCAGCCCGGTCCCCAGATCGAGCACCCGCTTGCCGGCCAGCGGGCTCATCAGCTCGAGACAGAGCCGATTCTCCATGGCGACGAACGACTCGAAGGCCGGCCGCACCATAACCTTGTCGACCGGGGTCGAGGAGGCCCACTCGTCGTGAAAGGTCTCCTCTCGAGCGAGACGATCTTCAGTCTCGCTTGGCATTACCGGTATGGCGGGGAACCCTGTCAGCTACGAGAAAGAGTGGCCGTCGCTTGCTCTCCTCATAGATCCGCCCGACATACTCGCCCATCAGACCCAGAACAAAGAGGATGGCGCTGCCAAAGGCGGTGATGGCCAGGATCATCGACGGCCAACCTTTGACCATCTCCACGTCCCAGATCACCCACAGCAGGAGGTTGTAGACCAGGTAGGCGAGAAAGGGCAGCGCAACCAGACCCGCCATCACATAGGCCAGGCGGAGCGGCGTGAACGACATCGAGACGATGGCATCGGTGGCCAGACGCACCATCTTCCAAAGCGGGTACTTGGTCTTGCCCGCCGCCCGCGGTTGGCGGGCGTACTCGACGGTAGCGGTCCGAAAACCGATCCACCCCACCATGCCGCGCACATATCGGTGACGCTCGGGCATCCGGTTGAGCGCCTCCAGCGCCCGCCGGCTCAGCAGCCGGAAGTCGCCGGCGTCGAACGGCTCGCGCGAAGAGGCCAGACGGCGCAGCAGGCGGTAAAAGAGGCGGGCAGTGGCCAGCTTGAACCAGGACTCGCCCTCGCGCGTGGTACGCACGGCGTAGACCACGTCGGCACCCTCCTCCCACTTCTGAATCATCTCGAGGGCCACCGCCGGCGGGTCCTGGAGATCGGCGTCGATCGAGATCACCGCTCGGCCGCGAGCGAAATGGTAGCCACAGCTCAGGGCCACCTGGTGACCAAAATTGCGCGACAGCCGCAGACCGGCAAAGGCCTTGTACTCGCTGCTGATCGACTCGATGAGCTCCCAGCTGCTGTCGCTGCTGCCATCATCGACCACCAACACCTCCACCGCGTACCGGGGCTCGAGACGCTTGATGACGGCGAGCATCCCCTGGTAAAAGAACGGTAGGCACTCCTCTTCGTTGTAGACCGGCACGACAAACGAAATGTCGATCCGCGGGGCGTCAGGCGTCCCACGGGAAGCACTCGAGTCGATAGTCATGGGATGAGCGACGGAATCCAGGAGGTGGCAGGAAAAGCCGAAAAGCTCTCGAGAATCGACGAAATCATAGCATAGGGGTAGATACAATCCTGGGGCAATGGAAGCCGGGAACACCGATAACGGGAGGTCCACGCCGCATGGCCTCCGGGCGCTCATGTGGGATCGACTGCTCTGGCTCCTGCCGCTGATCGGCGTCGTTTACTTCCACAAGGTCTTGCTTCTCGGCCATACCTTCTACTTCCGGGATCTCTATCAGTACTTCCTGCCGCAAAGGCAGCTCTTTGCCGACCTGGTGACCTCCGGGCAGCTGCCGCTCTGGAATCCCTATCTCCACGGCGGGCTGCCCTTTTTGGCCGACATCAGCAATACGGCCCTCTACCCGTCGAGTCTGCTCTACCTGGTGCTGCCATCGGTCTTTGCTTTCAATCTCGACATCGTGCTCCACGTCATCCTCTCGAGCATGACCGCTTACGCTCTGGGGCGGGTGCTCGGGTTGGGGAGAGCGGCCAGCTTTGTGGTGGGGATCGTCTACGCCTACGGCGGCTACAGCCTGTCGCTCGCCAATCTGTTTGTCCGTCTGCTGGCCTTGCCCTACCTGCCGCTCCTGGTGCTGGCCTGGCATCTGTACCTCTCGAAGCAGAAGCGGCGCTATTTTGTCCTCGCGGTGTTGGCCGGTGTTCTCCAGGTCATGGCCGGCGCCCCCGAGCTCGTGCTGCTCACCCACCTGCTGCTCCTGGTGTGGACACTTGCTGCCGGTCCCTTCTCTCAGGCACCGGCTCGGCGGGTGGCCGCCCTGGTGTTGCTGGGCCTCCTCATCGTCGGCATCTCGGCGGTGCAGCTGGTGCCGATGGCCGAGCTGGTGAGTCAGTCTTCTCGGGGCGCGGGCATGAGCTACGAACAGTGGAGCCACTGGTCGCTCCACCCAAAGCGGCTTCCCGAGCTCGTTCTCCCCGGCTTTCTGGGGCCGATCGACACCTTCAGCGAGCTGGATTATTGGGGTCGCCGCCTGGTCGATGGGGAGTTTCCGTACATCTTGAGCCTCTATGTTGGCTTGCTGACCCTGACCCTGGCTCTCCTTTCGGGCTGGCGGAGGGAGAGCGGACCCCTCTCGCGGCGGCTGAAGATAGCCCTGTGGTCGGTCTTCGCCCTCTCGCTGGTGCTCTCGCTCGGCCGGTGGCTGCCGCTGTTCGAGCTCGCCTACCGGGCCCTTCCACCCCTGCGCGTGGTGCGTCACCCGATCAAGTTCCTGAATTTGGGGCTGCTGCCGTTGGCGCTGCTGGCCGGTGAGGGTTGCCGGCGGCTTCTCGACCGGGGAGACAACCTCTCGCTGCGCCGGTTGGCAGCGGTCTTTGGCGGTCTGGCCGTTGTTGTGGCGCTGGCCGGCTGGCCGCCGGCCTTCTGCTGGCCGGGCCGGATGGGGTGACCCGGGGAGTCGCCGCCTACTTCGGGATCGCCGACGATCCGGGTGCCATCGCCCAGGGCGTCGGCCGGTCACTGCTCCACGGCGCCGCGGTCGCGGCCCTGGTGGCTCTCGTGTTGGTGGCGCGGCACCTGCGACCCGCGCGGTGGCAACCGGTGGCTCTTGTGGCGGTGGTGGCCCTCGATCTGCTGATCGCCGGCCGTCCGGTCAACCCGACGGCTCCGGCGGTGGTGTTCAGCGAGGAGCCGGTGGCCTTGGGGCTGGTGGAGAAAGGGCGTGGTGAGGGTCGGCTCTATCGCCACCCCAACCCACCGACCGAGCTGGTGGAACCGGAGTCCAACGATCTCTATTGGCGCTACAAGTGGCACCTCGAGGTAATGGGCTTATACACCGCGGCGGCGTGGCGGGTACCGGTGATCTTCCATGCCGATTTTCACGGTCTGGCACCCCGGCGGATGGTCGAGCTGACCGACGTGGTCACCGCTCTGCCGCCTACGAGACGTGCCCCTTTTCTCTCGGCCGGCGGAGTTTCGGTCATCGTTACCGACGAGGAGTTAGACAATCTCGGGCCCGTTGGTCTCATCCCCAACCCCAGTACGACTCTCTTTCGCGTCTATCGCAACTCGGCTGCTGCCGGCCCGCTGGAGCTCGTCACCACCTGGATGGCGATCCCCGCTGGGGAGGACGCCCGCCCGGCCATGTCGGGTGGTGGGTTCGACCCTCGACGGCACGCGGTCATCGAGGGGATTGCCGAGTCGTCCGAGATCTCGGAGTGCCGGGGCGAGCTGAAAACGCGATGGCTGGAGAGGACCCCAAATCGGTGGCGGGTGGAGCTCGTCCACAGCTGCGACGGCTATCTAGTCCTGTCCGAGCCCTTCTATCCCGGCTGGCAGATCGAGCTCGATGGGGAGCAGGTGCCGATCCACCGCGCCAACCACGCCTTCTCGGCGGTGTGGCTCCCGGCCGGAGAGCACACCCTCGAGCGCACCTTCCGCCCCTTTTCTCTCGTCCTGGGTGCCTGGATCTCGTTGGCCTCGATTCTCGTCCTGGCGCTGGTGACCCGCTGGATGGATCGCTCTACCCACTCATCGCCAAAATGACCAACTGAGGGCCCAAAACCACCAGCCCATCGCCAAAATGACAAAGGCCCTAAGTCGGGGTGCGGGGCTGGTCCCCTGGCAGCCGAAGAGTGGGAGATGAAGCGGCCGGCCCGACCACGCGCCTTCGGCGCGCGGTGCCCGCCGGCCGATGCCGGGCCGACGCTACGG
>SBFI01000281.1 GCA_006227875.1 Acidobacteriota bacterium | reverse complement strand
TGACCCCGAGCCGCTGAAGGAGATCGTGGCGGCGGTCCGGGAGCTGGTGGATTCGGGTTTGCCTGTCTTCGGCATCTGTCTCGGTCACCAGCTGTTGGGTCTCGCGGTCGGTGGCCGCACCTTCAAGCTCAAGTTCGGTCACCACGGCGGCAATCAGCCGGTAAAAGATCTGGATACCGGCAAGGTGCTGATCACCAGCCAGAATCATGGCTTTGCGGTGGATCCCGAATCGCTACCGGCAGGGTGCCGGGTGAGTCAGACCAACCTCAACGACGGGACGGTCGAGGCCTTCGTGGTGGAGGACAAACCGGTCTTCTCCGCTCAATACCACCCTGAGGCCGCACCGGGCCCGCACGATGCGGCGGCGCTCTTCGATCGCTTTCTCGAGGCCGTCTCCGCGCGAGTCGGCAGCCGATAGTGAGCTCCAAAGCTTCATTCGACATATCGCTCCTCTGGTCGATCGCCTGGCGGTTTCTGCGTGGGCGCCGCAGCCGGCTGATGGACAGCACGGCCAGGGCAGCGCTGATCGCCATCACCATCGGTGTCACGGCCATGGTCATCGCGATGGCGTTGATGACCGGCTATCGGAAGGATCTGCAGCGCAAGCTGGTGCGCGGCAACGCGGCGGTCATCGTCTACCCGCTGGCGGCCGCGGGACTGCAATTGGGAGGCGAACAGCTGGCAAGGGCAGAATCGCTTCCCGGGGTGGTCGAGGTACGTCGAGTTACCTATGGGCAGGGCTCGGTGGCGAGCGAGCAGGTTCCCGATGGCCTGGATGTGACTCTGAGGGGAGTGGATCAGGGGCAGGGCCTGGGCAGTCTGGGTGCCGTGGTTCTCGACACCGGGCTCGATCCCGATCGGCCGCTGGAAGGTGGCGAGATTCCGGGAGTGGTCCTGGGCAACGAGTTGGCTCGCAAGCTCGACATCGGCCTCGGGGAGGCCCTACGGCTGATGGTTCTGGGCTTCGAAGGCAGGAGAGGACTCGGCTTCGAGTACCGGAGCGTCGAGGTGGTCGGTACCTTTACCACCGGTTTCTCCGAGTTCGACCAGAGCTGGGCGGTCATCGGCCGCTCCACGCTCGAGCGGTTGATGGGGCACGAGGTGGGAAGCGCGCTCTACGAGATCGAGCTGGCCGACGCCAACAGGGCGGGCGTCATCGCCGGGCAGATCCGCGAGATCCTCGGCTCCGACTTTCTGGTCACCGACTGGCGAGATTTGAACCGGGAGCTTTTTACCGCCCTCGAGGTGCAGAAGATCGCCCTCTTCTTCGTCCTCGGCCTGATCGTCGTGGTCTCCACCTTCAACGTGGCATCGAGCCTGGTGGTCCTGGTGCGGGAACGGATGAAAGACGTCGGTGTGCTCGCCTCGTTGGGGCTCTCGCCGCAAGAGCTGCGGACGGTGTTTCTGCTCTACGGCGGGGCGCTCGGACTCGCCGGCACTCTATGCGGGGTGGCGCTGGGGGTGGCGGCCTCGTGGGTGCTGACCGAGTACGAGCTCATCCGCTTCGACCCCGATCTGGCAGAGATCTACTTCATCGACTCGGTGCCGTTTCGGGTGGAGGCGCCCGACGTGCTGGCCGTGATCGCTTTCACCCTGCTGGTGACCATTGTCGCCTGTTGGTTGCCGGCCCGCCGGGCCGGCTCGGTGCTGCCGGCGACAGCCCTCAGGTACGAATGAAGAAGGGGACCGAAATCGGTCCCCTTTTAGTTGCGGTTGGCAAGGCTGCCGGTTGTCCGGCAGCCGGTGGGGTAGGGGGCGGGAGGAGGCTTTCGCTTCCTGATTGGAGCCGAAAGGCCTGGCCGCGAATGCGGCCGGGTCGGCTCCGGCGGGTTGACCGGATGACCGGCCTGGTGTCATCTATGTATACGTGTGAGGAGTGAAAAGAGTTTACCTTTGGCTCGAGCGGGATCCGGCTATCTCAGCACCTCCACGTCCCAGCTGACCATCCGCAGCTGCTCCCCACAGGTGCTGCAGAACTCGTCCACGCCCTCCATCAGGCGGCGCACCGAGTCCTCGTCCATCATCGAGAAGACGACGGCGGAGGTCTTGGGAAAGGCGCTCGACCCCAACCGGGGACCGGAGGAGCCCAGGCCGGCGGCCTGGGAGATCTCGGTATAGCCGACCACACCGGAGCGGTTGAGAAAGATCTCCAGCTCCTCCCGCTTCGACTCGTCGACGATGATCATCAGCATCTTCATGTCGTCACTCCGGCACACCAATGGCCCGGAGAATGGCCATCATCGGGCACCACCCGGTAAAGGCCGACTGCAGCAGATTGAGCCCTACAAACGCGGAAAAGAGATAGAAACCGGGGTGGACCCAGTAGCCCAGGGCGACGGATAGCAGGACAAAGAACCCGGCAATGGCACGCAGCGATTCGTTGACGGTCATCTGATCCTTCCTATTCAAGCTTCGAGTTGTGTAGCCACTTTGTCGACGCCGACGGTCTTGACATACATGTAGTAGAGCAGCGGGATCACCACCAGCGTGAGAGCTGTGGAGACCACGACCCCCGAGATCAGGGCGACCGCCAGGCCCTGGAAGATCGGATCCAGGAGAATGACCAGACCACCCACCACCAACGCGGCGGCAGTCAGGGCAATGGGCCGGAAGCGGACGACACCGGCCTTGATCACCGCCTCCTCCAGCTTCTCGCCGGCGGCGAGCTCGAGATTGATGAAGTCCACCAGCAGGATCGAGTTGCGGACGATGATGCCCGCCAGAGCGATAAAGCCGATCATTGAGGTGGCGGTAAAGAAGACCCCACCCAGGGCGTGCGCCGGCAGGATGCCGATCAGGGTCAGGGGGATCGGGGCCATGATGATCAGCGGCGTGACAAAGGACCGGAACCAGCCGACCACCAGCACATAGATCAGCACCAGCACCACGGCGAAGGCGATTCCCATGTCGCGAAACACCTCGTAG
>SBFI01000048.1 GCA_006227875.1 Acidobacteriota bacterium | reverse complement strand
TCCTTCCACTGCTTGCGGAGCCGTTTGGCGTCGAGCCCACCGGTCATCGCCAGGGCCTTGCTGTGATCGGTCATGGCAAAGTACTCGTAGCCCTTCGCCACACAGCCCTCGAGCATCTCCTCGATCGAGTCCTTGCCGTCCGACCAGGTCGAGTGCATCTGGAGATCACCCCGCATGTCCTCGAGCTGGATGAGCTCGGGTAGCTCGCCGGCCGCCGCGGCCTCCACCTCGCCGCGATCCTCTCTCAGCTCGGGCGCGATCCACGGCAGATCCAGAACCTTGTAGACCTGCTTCTCCTCCTTACCGGCGATCATCTCGCCGGCCCAGGGATCACGTTCGGACTCTTCTTCGCTGTCCTCTTCCGCGTTTTCCTCACGAAAGACCCCGTACTCCGAGAGACGCATTCCCCGCTCGATCGCCCGCTTGCGGAGCTTGATGTTGTGCTCCTTGGAGCCGGTGAAGTAGACCATCGCCGCGCCGTAGCTCTTGCGCGGCAGGATACGCAGATCGACCTCGAGACCCGACTGCAGCGCAATCCGCCCGCGGGTGTCGCCCGCCATCTCCACCCTCGCGACCTTGGGATAGGTGGTGAACTTCTCCATCACGGGCGCCGGCCGCTTGGCGATGGCCAGCAGATCGATGTCGCCCACCGTCTCCCGGCGGCGCCGGTAGCTCCCCGCCACCTCCAGCCGCTGGACTTCGGCCAGATCCTCGAGGTACTCCAGCAAGGGAACGACGAGTTGGTCGGCCTCGGAGATCTTGAAACGGCTGCGGTGAAGGCGAAACTGCTCGATCCCGGCGAGGATTTTCTGCTGGCTCTTGGCTCCAAAACCGGCAAGCTCGGCCACGCGGCCCTCGCTGGCGGCCTCCTCGAGCTCGTCGACGGTCTCGACCTCGAGCTCCTTCCACAGTTTCTTGGCCTTCTTGGGGCCGACACCGGGGAGCTCCATAACATCGATGAGGGTGCCGGGTATCTTGGCGGTCAGCTCCTCCAGCGCCTCCAGCTTGCCGGTCCCCACCAGCTCGATGATGTGGCTCGACATGTCCTTGCCGATCCCGGGCAGTTCGGTCAGGTCGGCCTCGTCGGCGACCAGCTTGCGCATCGGGGTGGCGTAGCTGTCCACAAAGCGAGCCGCATTGCGGTAGGCGCGAACCCGAAAGGGGTTGGCGTCCTGGATCTCGAGCAGGTCGGCCATCTGTGAGAGAACACGAGAGATCTCGAGGTTTTCCATCAGACATCTACCCCTTTGTCGGCGAGAAGCCCGAGAAGACCCTGCTCGTCCAGGGTCGTAACGCCCAGCTTCCGGGCCTTGTCGTACTTCGAGCCGGGGTCGGAGCCGGCCACGACATAGTCGGTCTTAGCGCTCACCGCGGAGGTGACCTTGGCCCCCAGCGATTCCAGCAGCTCCTTGGCCTCCCCACGGCTGAACCGCTCGAGCCCCCCGGTGAGCACGAACTTGAGCCCCTCCAGGCTGCCCGCCTCGATCTCTTCGTCCGGCTCGATGATCTCGACCCGGCCCTCGAGCAGCTGGTCCAGGATCTTCTGGTTGCGGGGCTCCTGGAAGAAGCCCACGATCTGCTCCGCCATCTTGGGTCCAACGCCGTCGACCTCCTGCAGCTCTTCCTCGCTCGCCCGGCGCAGCGCTTCGACCGAGCGGAAATGGCGGGCGATGCTCTTGGCCACCGTCGCCCCCACCTCGGGGATGCCGAGACCAAAAAGGAAGCGGTGAAGCTCGGCATGCGACGCCTTGTCGATGCCTGCCACCAGGTTCTCGGCCGACTTCTGGGCAAACCCTTCGAGATCCACCAGCTGCTCCGGCTCGAGATCGAAGAGATCGGGCAGATGCTCCACCAGCTTCTCGCCCACCAACAGCCTGGCCGTCTCCTCACCCAGCCCCTCGATGTCGAGGGCATTGCGCGAGCCGAGATGGATCAACCGGCCGGCCAGCTGCGCCGGACAGTCGAAGCTGTTGGGACAGACGGTGAAGGGTCCGCGCTCGATCAGCTTGGTACCGCAGGAAGGACAGGATTCGGGCATGCGGAACTCGGGTCCCCGCTTACGACCGGGCTGGGGCAGGCGCTCCACCACCTGTGGGATGACGTCGCCGGCGCGCTCGACCCGCACCGTGTCGCCCTCGCGGATGTCCTTGCGCGCCACCTCCTCTCGGTTGTGGAGCGTGGCCCGGCTCACCGTGACCCCGCCGATCTCGACCGGGCGCAGCATGGCCACCGGGGTGACCACCCCGGTGCGCCCGACGCTGGCGAGGATCTTTGCCACCCGGGTGACTTCCTTGCGGGGCTCGAATTTGAAGGCGAAGGCCCAGCGCGGATGGTGGGAGGTGGAGCCCATCCGCTCCCGCGCCGCCAGGTCGTTCAGCTTGATAACCGCCCCGTCGATCTCGTAGCCGATGTCGTCCCGCCGGGCCACCAGATCGCTGTGATACTCGAGGATCTGCTCCACGCTGTCGACCAGCCGTGGCAGGTCGTTGACCCGTAGGCCCCAATCACGAAGCGCTTCTAGGACCTCCCATTGGCTGTCGGCCTCGAAGCCCTCCGCGGCCAGAATGTCGTAGAGGTAGATGTCGAGCGGTCGCGAGGCGGTGATCTGCGGATCGAGCTGGCGCAGAGCGCCGGCGGCGGCATTGCGCGGGTTGGCAAAGGGCTCCCTACCCTCTTCCATCAGCCGCTCGTTGAGCTTCTCGAAGGCCGACTGCTGCATGATGACCTCGCCCCGCAGCGACAGAACGGGTGGCACCGGCCGCTCGTCTTCCCGCAGCCGGAGCGGCACCGCGGCGATGGTCTTGACGTTGGCGATGATGCCCTCGCCGCGGAGACCATCGCCGCGGGTGGCGGCGCTGGTCAGCAGGCCATCTTCATAGACGAGCTCGACCGAGGCACCGTCGAGCTTGGGCTCGAGCACGTACTCGACCTCGGCCTCCGGACCCAGGGCCTTTCGCACCCGCTCGTCGAAGCGCTCGACGGCCTCCGGTGAGGGATCGGAATCGAGGCTGAGCATGGGCGCCGCATGCTCGATGGTGGAAAAGGAGTCGAGCGGCTCACCACCGACCCGCTGGGTGGGCGAATCGGGGGTAAGAAGATCCGGGAAGCGCTCTTCCAGCCGCTTCAGCTCTCGAAAGAGCCGATCGTAGGCCTCGTCGGAGACCTCCGGCGAGTCCTCGACATAGTAGAGATGGTCGTGATGCCGGATCTGCCGGCGCAACTCCTCGACCCGCTCCTGTGCTTGCTTGCGCTCCAACCGTCACTCCTCCCGTTGTCGGATTCTACGTCGCGGAGCGGGGTAAGAGACACCTCGGTGGTCCGCGATCCCGGGGAAGGAATCGAGCGAGGACCAAGAGATCTGAATTGTCGTGTCGCTTCGACTACCGACTCAGGAGCTCAGCTTCTCCCAATCCGAGGCCGGGGCGTCCTTGGCCAGGGCCAGCCCGCCGTCCGAGCCGACAAAGACCGGATCCTTGACCACCCTCACCTGGCCGCCACCGACGTCCTTGAGAGCCTCCTGTAAGACCTGGCCCATCCCGCGTATCAGACAGCTGCCGCCCGAGAGAATGACGTTGCTGCGCACCTTGGCCTGATACTCGGGCTCCACCCGCGCCACCAGGTCGATCATGGTCTCGGTCACCGAAGGCAAAAGGCTCTCGCAAGCGACCTTCATCTCTTCGGTGATGTCGAAGTCGGTCGGCTTGCCCTGCACCGGTGCCGACACTACGATCGGATCCTTCGCCTCGCCGACATAGCTGTGCTGCTCCTTCCACTCGCGGATCATGTGACGAGAAAAGGTGGCTTCCGAGTGCTTGCTGGTGACGAGATCGAAGAGCTGTTCGTCGATGTAGTCCCCGGCCATGGTGAGAGTCCGCTGATCGTCATCGGTGGGATATCGCCCGTTCATGACGCAAAAGTCCGAAGTGCCGGCACCGATATCGACGACCAGCGCGTGCAGCAGCGCCTCCAGACCGTAGGCGACGGCAAAGGGCTCGGAGACGATCATCAGAGAGTCGACCAGACCCTCCATGGCATTGCGCAGCTGCTGCTTGTTGACTCGCAGGGCCTCGGCCGGCACTCCGACCACGGCTCGCACTTTCTGGTTGTCGCCATCCTCATCGGTCTTGACCAGCGACAGGAGATGGGAGAGGAGCTCTTGAACCGCCTCGGCATCCCGCTCGGACCCTTCCCGGATGAGTCCTTTCTCCAGCGGCCGGCGCAGATCCAGCATGACCCGATTCTCGACCGCATCATCGCCGATGAGTACCTTCTTCTTGAGCACCTTGCGGGCAACCATGTCGACCGGCCAGCCCACATAGCTGTCGATTACGTGCCGCTCTCCGTTGGACGCGGAGACGGCACTGCGTGAGGTCCCCAGATCGACACCAACAGTCAAAACTCGCGGCTTACCGCTCTTGCCGCCATCTTCGGTCATCACTCAACCCCCTATCTGGTAAGCCTGATTCAATTCTCGAGCATAAGAGTCGATGCCGCTGAAGAGTGCCTCCGCCAAGAGCTGGCGATAGCTGGGCATCGCCAGTAGCCTGGCCTCGAGCGCGTTGGACAGGCACGAGACCTCGGCCAGAATGGCCGGCATCTCGGTGCGAACCAGCACACCAAAAGGTGCGCTCTTGACCCCTCGGTTTCTGACCGTCGGATTGACCTTGGTCAGCGAGTCGAAAAGCGCACTCTGGACGGCTGTGGCCAGCTCTCTGGACTCTTTCTGTCTCACGTCGGCGTACACACGTTCCAGAATTCCACGAAAATCTGCCAGGGAATAACCCGAGCCCTGGTTTTCGGTAGCCGCCAACTCTGTCACATATGGATCGTCCGTGGGCCCCAGGTAGAAGGTCTCGATCCCACGGATCTCCTGGAGCTCGATCCAGTTGACGTGAATCGAGAGAAAGATGTCCCCTTCGGCTTCGTTGGCCATGTCGCCACGCTTCTTCAGCGACTTGGATTCGTCGGTCTCCCGGGTCATCACGACATCGTAGCCGTGGTCCTCCAGCAGCTGCCGTAGACGGTCTGCGATGTCGAGGGTGATGACCTTCTCCGGTAGGCCGCCCGGCGCCACCGTTCCCAGATTGCTGCCACCGTGCCCGGGATCCAGTACGACTCGGCGCAGGGTCAGGGGCATGACGGCCGGATCGAGCGGTCTGGGTGACGCGTAGGTCGTGGTGGACTCCGCCGGTACACCTGCTTCCGCCACCACCGGCTCGGCACGGCGCACCGGAGCGCGCGTGGCCGCGAGACGCGAATCCGTGGCCTCCCCCACCGCCATCGGCGACAGAATGTAGGAGAGCGCAAATACCGCTGCCGGCAGGGCTACGTAGAAAAAGACGCTAAGTAGCGTGATCTCCGAGCGGCTGCGATCGTTCCGTATCCCCGGTAAAACACCATTGATAGTGTCGAGATTCTCGTCCACCGCCTGGCGGACAATCTGGCGCTTGATACGGCTCAAACTGGCCATCGAAAGTCTAGTGTAGGCGGCACGCTATCGCCCACGAATGGAAGAGTTCACACGATTGCAGGTTTTGCCTCCGTTAGGGCGATCCAGTCTACTATATGAGTCTCGGGAGTTACGGAGGAGGCCCCCATGCTCGCAAGCCGCATCGCAGCGATCCAGCAGGCTCTCGAGGCCGCCGATCTGGACGGCTGGTTCTTCAGCTGCTTTCAGCGTAACGACCCAGTGAGTCTCGACCTTCTGGGCCTGCCCGAGAACCAGCTGGTAACGCGCCGATGCTACTACCTGGTTCCGCGTCGCGGCGAGCCGAGAAGACTGGTCCATGCCCTCGAGCCGGAGATGCTCGACCACCTCCCAGGAGACCGGATCGAGTATCTGACCTGGCGGCAACACCGCGAGGCACTCGGAAAGCTGATCACCGGCTGCCGCCGACTCGCGGCTCAATACAGTCCGCACAACGAGCTCCCCGCCATCTCACGCCTCGATGCCGGCACGGCGGAGGTGTTGAGGGAGCAGGGATGCGAGCTGATCTCCTCGGCCGAGCTTGTCCAGCAGTTTGCCGCCGTCTGGACCGAAGATCAGCTCGCCGGTCACCAGCGTGCGTGTGGCGAGTTGCACCAGATCGTCCAAGCGGCCTTCGAGGAGGTCGCCAAGGCCCTCAGCGCCGACAGAGAGATCGACGAGTATGCGGTGCAGAAGTTCATCCTCGAGTGCTTCGAGCGAGAGAGGCTGTGGAGCGACTCGGATCCGATCGTCGGTGTAAACGCCCACAGCGCCGATCCGCACTATCAGCCCGGGCCCAACCGCTCGAGCCCCATCGGTCGCGACGACTTCCTGCTTATCGACCTGTGGGCAAAGGAGAAGCGGCCATCGAGCGTCTACGCCGATATCACTTGGTGTGGTGTCTGCGCACCCGCCCCGTCGGCACGGCAGCAGGAGATCTTCAGCATCGTGAAGGCGGCCCGCGAGGCCGGTCTCGCCTTCGTCCAGCAGCGATACCCCCAAGAGAGCGTGCGTGGATTCGAGGTGGACGACGCCACCCGCCAGGTCATCGAGGAAGCCGGTTACGGTGAGAGCTTTATCCACCGCACCGGCCACTCCCTCGGTATGCAGGACCATGGGCATGGCGCCAATCTGGACAACCTCGAGACCCACGACACCAGGCCACTCTTCCCCATGACCGGATTTTCCGTCGAGCCCGGCATCTACCTCCCGGGTGAGTTTGGTGTCCGCAGCGAGATCAACGTGGTCTTGTCCCCCGAGCGGGCGGAGGTAACCGGCGCCGAGCCGCAGACCGAGTTGTTGCGTTTGTTGGCCTGATCGGAGTCTCGATGGCGTCCGACCAGATCCTCGACACCCATCCCCGGGACTCGGAGTGGCGCGCCGACGCCCTGGCCGGAAGTCGCCATAGCCGGCTCACCGATCACCTGGTACAACCGATAGAGAGCCACGACGTCGAGCAGGCAGCGGTGATCTGTGCCCAGGTCACTCGCACGCTGCTGGGCGACCTCGCGCCGGCGCTGATTCTTCTTTCCGCCGAGTGGCGCCAGCGGGTCCAGGCGCTGGCCGCCTATGGCCTGACCCTCTTCGATTTCGCCAAGCAGACGGGGCTAGAAGGCGAGCGCCTGTCGCAGATCAACCGCTGGGAGTTCGAGCTGGAGACGGCGCTCTCGGGAAAGCCCTCCGGCCAACCGGTGTTCGTGCTCCTGGCCACCGAACATCGGATCCGACCCTGGCCGGAGGCGGCACTCGATCGCCTTGGCGACGCCGCTCGCCGTCGGGTCACCAGCCGCCGGCCGTCGACGGCGACAGTCTTGGACCAGCAGGCCCTTGGGCTCGGCGGCGCCATCGTCGGCTCCCTGGTCGAAGAGGGCGGTACTCCTGCACTCGTATCGTTTGCCGCTGCCATTGTCCGGATCCGTGCCCTCCAGGACCTCACCCACAGCCTGCGCCGCCATCAGGCCTCACTACCGGTCGACGAGCTGGCCGATGACTGGGATCCGGGGAGTAGCTCGGACGATCGCCAGTTGGACGCGGCAATCGCTGGGGAGTGTCGGCGGATCCGCGCCTTGCTGGCGGAGGCACCCAAGGCGGTCTCGGAAACACCAACTCCGCTCCGTTCCGCGGCCACCTACCTATGGCTCGCCGGCCGGCGCCTGATAGCCGACATCGAGAAACGGGGCGCGGCCATCCTCGAGCACCCACCACGGCTAGGTCTAGCTTCGAGACTGGGATTGCTCATGCGGACCCGTTCGGGTCTGGGCCTCAGAACAGAGAAGCAGTGACATCCCCGAAGCGGCCGGCCTCCGTGCCAGCCGATTGCTCTTAGAGACTCCAAACCGACGGATTGCAGTGGCCCGATCTCGGCACCTCCGGGGGCTCCCCTCCGCTGCGCGGGAGATGGCTCCGCTGCGGTGAGCCCCCTCCGGTCCCGACCCCGGGCAGCCATGGCGGCCGCCTGGGGCCGCGTGTTATCGACCCGGCTACGCCAGCGAAGACGATGCTCCGCCGGACCGAAACCCGCGTCCTGACGGCGGCCGCTGAGGTTTCAGTCCGGTGAGGCTCCCCGTGGGAGCGACGTCGAGCACGGGCGAGGATCCACCGGCGGGCGGCCGGGCGAA
>SBFI01000052.1 GCA_006227875.1 Acidobacteriota bacterium | reverse complement strand
TTGTACTCCTCGAGCCAGCGGCGGTTGACCTCGGTCATGTCGAGGCGCTGGTTGATGAGCTCGGGCCAGATGATCTCGGGCTTGCGGTTGGGATCGGGCTCGAGCCCGGGCTCGGTTCCGGGTACATCCCAGGCGTCATCGGCCGACACCGCCATGCGCTCGGTGACGCCTTCCCGGGTGAGGTTCCAAACCATCATGTCGGTGGCCATTGACAACGGGCCCCGTCGTAGATGCCGTACCGGGTCCCCTCCTCGTCGAAGAAGTGGTAGGCGATGGCGTGCTGCGGCTGGATCATGCTCATCACCTTGCCGAAGGCCTGGGCCGAGGTGTGGATGTCGGTGTTCATCATGATCGTCCGACTCGGCGGCTGGTTGTAGAACCTGCGGAGCTGATCGGCGGTGAGCATCGCCTCGTGGATCACGATGTCGGCATCCTTGGCGTACTTGACGAACCAGGTATTGGGAAAGGTATCGCCGCCAAAGACGACCTTGTAGCCATTCCAGTAGAGCGCGAAGCTCACCGGACCGTCACCGGCGTGGATGGCCGGCCAGGAGCGGATGGTGACGCCGTTCTCCTCGTAGACGACCTGGTTCTCACCCTTGAAGTCGAACTCGTGGGCGGTGATGCTGCCGGGGATCGGATTGACCTTGACCGCCCGGGTCATGTAGTCCCAGTTGTAGGCCTTCAAGAAGTGATCGACAAAATAGGCGGTGCCCATGTCCTCGCGCGAGCCGCTCGGCCCCCAGACCTCGAGGGGAACCGTGCGTCCGCCGGTCCAGCCGCCGGCCCACAGCGCGGCCATGTCACCGACGTGGTCGGTGTGCAGGTGGCTGGCGAAGACCTTGGTCAGCATGTCGGCCGGGATCATCAGCGACATGACGTTGGCCATGGAGCCGGTGCCCAGGTCGAAGATGAACTTGTCGCCGTTGCCGAGCTCGAAGAGCCAGCACGAAGCCGCCTGCCCGCGTCGTGCCGCCGGCATGCCGGTGCCGCAGGCGATGATGCGGATCTCGTCCGGACCCAGCGCCTCGGTCCCCGGGTAGTAGACATAGCGGTCGGGCGCGACGCCGTTGGGGTCGGCGACGGGACCGCCCGCCGCTTCGGCGGTTTCCTGGTCGTGGAGACCGATCCCGACGAAATAGCCGACAGCGACGGCCAAGGCCGTTACCACCAGCAAGCCCAGGGTGATTCTTCCTGATCTCATGACTACCTCCTTCCGTACTTTTTGGTAGGGTTCAGATACTCTCACAGCCGGTCCGCACGGTCAAATGCCGGGCAACACCCTCTTCTATACTCCTCAAGGTCACATGCAAAACGTCGATCGCAAGAGCAAGTCCCGGCGCTTGACGAGAGAGGAGTTCCTGGCTCGCGCCCTCGAGGTGCTCTCCCAGGAGGGAGAATCGGAGCTCAGGATCGACCGGCTGGTGGCCGCCCTCGGGGTGACAAAGGGCAGCTTCTACTGGCACTTCGAGAATCGTGCCGACTTCGTCCGCAGTCTGGCCCGCTACTGGGAGCGTTGGTCGACCGATCGCGCGGTCGAGGAGCTCGGCGATCTCGAGGGCGAGCCCAAGAGACTGTTGCTCGAGCTCCACGAGCTGGTCACTCGCGAGGATCTCGCCCGGTACGACCTGGTGATGCGCTCATGGGCCACCCATGAGCCGGAGGTGGCTCACATCGTCGAGTCGGTGGATCGCACCCGGCTCGACTTTGTCGGCCGGCTCTTCCGACGGCTGGGCTACCGCGGCGACGACCTCGACATCCGCACCCGGCTGTTTGTCGTCTCCAGCAGCATGTGGTCGGTCATCAACCGGAACGAAGACAAGGATTTGCGGCTGAAGCGGCTCGCAGCCGTCCTCGACATCCTCACCCATCCCTAGGACCCTCGGGCGGCCCTGGCTGGGTAGAGTCAGAGCGCGCCAAGCGCCCACATCACGAGGGCTCCCAACGGCGACCTACAGGTTGACCTTCGGCGCCTGCTCATGGGACCATAACCCCGAATTCGTCGGCAGGCTCCAGGTCCAGGCGTTTCGAGGAGAGACGCGGGATGGATAGCTTTCTCTCCTCGCCGAAACCTGCCTCCACCGAATCGCATTGCGTCGCCTTTCGGCGACTGTTCTGGGTCGAAGATTATGGAATCACTCGTCGGCAAGAACGTCTCCCACTATCGGGTAACCAGCTTGCTCGGCAGCGGTGGTATGGGCGTGGTCTATGAAGCCGAGGACACACAGCTCGGGCGTCGCGTGGCGCTGAAGTTTCTGCCGGCGGAGCTGACCCAGGATGCGCAGTCTCTCGAGCGCTTCCAGCGCGAGGCCCGCGCCGCCTCGGCGCTCAACCACCCGGGCATCTGCACGGTCTTTGCAATCGAGCAGCACGAGAAACAGCCCTTTATCGTCATGGAGCTGCTCGAAGGTCAGACTCTGGGACAGGTGATCAAGGACAAGCCGTTCGAGCTCGAGGAGCTACTGGCGATGGGGATTCAGATCGCGGATGCGCTGGAGTCGGCCCATGCCAAGGGCATCGTCCACCGTGACATCAAACCGGCGAATATGTTTGTCAACGATCGCGGGCAGATCAAGATTCTGGACTTCGGGCTGGCGAAGATCGACGCAGCACGGCTGGCGGCGGAGGCCGCGGTCTCCGCTGCGCCGACGGCCGTCGGTACCGGCGACCTGACCAAGATCGGAACGACGCTCGGCACCGTCTCGTACATGTCACCCGAGCAGGCGCGAGGACAGGTGACGGATGCGCGTACCGATCTGTTCTCTCTCGGCGCAGTCCTCTATCAGATGGCAACGGGAACTCTGCCCTTTCAGGGGGAGACCTCAGCGGTAGTCTTCGAGGCCATCCTCAACCGGGAGCCACCCGACGTCAGTCAGGTCAATGCCGCCCTGCCCACGGAGCTCAACAGAATTCTCGGCAAGGCGCTGGAGAAAGACCGCAATCTCCGCTACCAGACCGCCACCGACTTCAAGACCGATCTCATTAGGCTCAAGCGGGATCTCGACTCCGGCAGCCGGCGAGCCGCTGAGGTCAGTGATTCGCGCGGTGCAGCACCCGCCAGCCAATCCGACAGGTCCATCGCCGTCCTCTACTTCGAGAATCTGAGTGGCGTCAAAGAAGACGAATACCTCCGCGACGGTGTCACC
>SBFI01000359.1 GCA_006227875.1 Acidobacteriota bacterium | reverse complement strand
CGCCACCGCTCGAGACGAGGCTGGACGGCTCGCCCAATCGGGGCGCAACCGGGATCTGCACGCTGTATGGCTGCTGTTGGGTGATACCGACCCCGCGGGTTTGGCGGCACGCCGGCGCCTGGAACGAAATCTCCACCGCGATCCCGTGGCCCGGGATTTTCTGGCTTGGACACCGGTACCGGCGGCCGACTGGCCGCTGTGGGAGACACCCGCTCGACGGCCGGAAGAGCTGCTTCTGGCCTTGGGGATCGTCGAACAGGACCCCTCGGTGGTCGAGCGCCACTTTCCCGTCGCCCAGGTTCCCCTCGGGCTCACCGGCAGCCGAGTCCTCGCCCATGCGGGTCTGATCCGGCCAGCGATGCGCCAGGCCGAAATCCTGTTGCAGCGGGTTCCCGCCAGCGTGCCGCCCCGACTCCTGCCGGCGTCGTTTCAGGAGCTCCTCTCCTACTATCCGATGATCGTCGACCAGGCGGGACAATTCGGCATCGACCCGCTGTTGCTCATGGCCATCATCCGCGAGGAGAGCCGCTTCGATCCCAACGCCGTCTCCACCGCCTCCGCCCGCGGTCTGACACAGTTCGTCCTGCCGACGGCACGACGGTTCGTCTCCGCGGTCGGGCTGGCGCGAATCAGGGCTCAGGACCTCCACCAACCCGAGATCTCGATCGCCCTGGGCGCCGCCTATCTGTCAGATCTGGCAGCACGCTACGGCGGCGCCCAGCACATTATGATCGCCGCCTACAACGCCGGCGAAGATCAGGCCAGGCTGTGGCAGAGCTACTGCTATAGCCGGGACGCCGCCGAGTACTTCAGCAAAGTCGGGTTTGCCCAGACGAGAGATTATCTGCGCAAGGTCGAAAGCAGCCGGGCCCGCTACGCCGATCTCTACGCCTCACCCGGTGGCGGGGCTCAGCCGTCGGATTCCTGACCCTGGGAAGAGATGACCAGTGGTGGCAGCTCCTCGCGGGGACTGTCGAAGAAGTCGACGATGTCCGCCTCCTGGCGGAGCTGCTCGGTCCAGCGCTCGATCTCTTCGTTTAGAAGCATCTCCCGCAGCACGGCTCTGATCTCCTCCCGCACTTCCTGCTGGGGCGGGACGGGCTGACCCTTCTCCTCGAGCTCCGGTACCAGCACCTCGTGGTAATACTGCTGAATCTCGTCGAGACCGACGAATACCCGTGCACCCAGCCTCTCTTCGACATAGATCAGCACCATCATCTGGCGCGCCAGAATCTGCCGCAGCCCCTGCTCGTCGAGACCGACCTCCTCCAATCGAGCCGAAAAGGCGTCGTCGCTGGCGAACTGCTCACGCACCTGGTCGAACTGGCGATCGACCTCGGCGACGGGAATTTCCGAGAAACCAAAGAGGTCGATCTCGTGAAAGCGGACTTTCTGATCGATGAGAAGATCCAGCACCCGGCGGCGATAGTCGTTTTCGGCCTCGCCCTCCTCCGGGGCGATCAACCCGATTCCGATCGCCTGGTCGAGGTCGGAGTCGAGGATGGGGTCCTCATCCACCACCGCCAGTATGCGATCTACCAACTCGGCCTCCGGCTCGTCGATCTGCTGACCGGCCGCCAGCGAGGCGATGCAGCAAATACCGAGCAGCCAGCAACTTAGGCCTCTCATCATGGGAGCGGCATGCTAGCATAACGACCCACGCCCTCCCGGACCCATGCACACTCGAGTAACCGTCGGACTGGCCCAAATCGACTGCCTCCTCGGCAACATGGATGCCAACCTGGAGCGGCATCTGGAGTGGATAGCCAAGGCCCACGAACGTGGTGTCGAATGGCTTCTGTTTCCCGAGCTGTCGCTGACCGGATATCGGCTCCTCCATCTGACCAGTCGGATGGCGATACGGCCGGCGACCTCGCCGGTGGTACAGCAGCTCATCGAGGCCGCGGGCGAGATGACCGTTGTCGTCGGTCTGGTAGAGGAGGACGAGCAGGGTGTCCTGTACAACAGCGCGGTGGTACTCGACGGGAGTGGGATCCGGCATGTTCACCGCAAGCTCTATCTCCCAACCTACGGCATCTTTCAAGAAGGCCGGTTCTTCGGCGCCGGCAACCGCATCGACCTGGTGCCCGTCAACGGCCGTCATCTGGGCTTGTTGATCTGCGAAGACCTCTGGCATCCGGATCTCGGCCGCCGGCTGGCGCGCGCCGGAGCCAAGGTGCTGGCGGTAACCTCGGCCGGTCCCGGCCGTCTCGGCGGAGGCTCGAAGTCGGAGGCTCAGGATATCTGGGAGACGCTCACCCGCTCGACAGCAATGCTCAACACCTGCTGGCTCCTGTACTGCAATCGCGTCGGCTGGGAGGAGGGCTCCTTCTACACCGGCTGCAGCCACATCATCCGCCCCGGAGGGCAGATCATGGCCCGGGCTCCCTTCTTGGAAGAGGAACTGCTGGTGGCCACCATAGACCTGCGTGAGGTCGACCGGCTGCGCTGGCGGCTGCCGCTGGTTCGCACCGGCCGCTTCGATATCGAGGGACCGGAATGAGCACGAAGCAGTACATCCGCGACTGCATGCGGCTCAACCCCGAGTTGGCAGTAGCTACTCTCGAGTCCTTTATCCGGGACGCCATCGAGACCGCGGGCGCCAAGGGGGTGGTGGTCGGGTTGAGCGGCGGTGTGGACTCGGCGCTGGCCGCGGCCCTGGCCGCGCGCGCCCTGGGAACCGACGCGGTGAGCGCGTTCTTTCTGCCCCACCGGACCTCCAACCCCAGCTCCGCCAAAGACGCAGCGAGTGTGGCGGCAAAGCTCGGCCTCGAGCTCAGAACCATCGACATCTCACCGATGGTGGATCCCTACTTCGAGCAAAACGAGCCCGAAGCCGATCGGGTCCGCGTGGGCAACAAGATGGCGCGCGAGCGCATGGGCATTCTCTTCGACCAGGCCAAGAAGCACGGCTATCTGGTACTGGGCACCTCCAACAAGACCGAGATCCTGCTCGGTTACTCGACGATCTTTGGCGACAATGCCAGCTCGATCAACCCGCTCGGCGATCTCTACAAGCAACAGGTCTGGCAGCTGTCTCGATATCTGGAAATCCCAAATGAGGTGGTCGAAAAGAGCCCCTCGGCCGATCTCTGGCCCGGCCAGACCGACGAAGAGGAGCTGGGGCTCGACTATGCCACTGCCGACGACGTCCTGTTTCTCATGTTCGATTGGGGCTTGTCGCCGGCAGAGGTCATCGAGCTGGACTACGCCGCCGAGGCGGTGGAGAGAATCACCGGGCTCGAGCAGCGAAACCGATTCAAGCGGCGGTTGATGCTGATCGCGCGGCTCTCGGACAGCGCCATCAATCTGGATCGCGAGATCCCCAGAGACTGAAGCCGTATGCCGGGAAGGCTCCTGATCGTTGCCACCCCCAT
>SBFI01000164.1 GCA_006227875.1 Acidobacteriota bacterium | reverse complement strand
TATTGGCGCAGCATCGGGGTGTAGCGGGACGACTTGGACATGGAGTGTCAGTATAACGACTCGACCGGCCGAGCAGCCCGGGGTAGGGATAGACTGGATACATGACCGACCGGGACAACCCGCTCTTGCTGGCGGTGGACGCGGGCTCGCCGACGGTCAGCGTGGCCGTCGGCCACGGCAACGAGATCCTGGCCGAGCGTGCAGCCCAGATAAGGCGCTCGTCGGGCAATCTGCTCCGACTCGTGGACGAGACCCTCGGCGCCGCCGGTCGCACCATCCAGGAGGTCGAGGGACTCTTGGGTCTGCGCGGCCCCGGTAGCTTTACCGGTCTGCGTGTGGGCCTGGCAACCCTTCTGGGTCTTCACCAGGCAGTCGGTATCCCGGCCACCGCCATCCCCACATTAGAGGTTCTGGCAAGCCTGGCGCCCGGTGAGAAGGGGGTTGTGCTGGCCGCCGTCGACGCGCTCCGGGACCGGTGGCTGGTGCAGTCCTACCGACCCGGTGAGCCTCCGCATTCCCTTTCATCCCCCGAGATATCGAAGGCCGATGGTCTAGCCGATCTGAAACCCGATGTGGTGATCGGTTTTGGAGTATCACGTCTGGTGGCTTCGACATCCTGGGCCGAAACGACCCAACTCATCGAGCCTCCCCCGCTGGCCGCGGCGGCCATTCGACTGACTCTGGCCCGCGAGCTGGAATGGGACATCTTCACCCTGCTCGACCCGCTCTACCTGCAACCGCTCAGCTACAAACCGCCCGGCCGATAGGAGCTCCCGAGGGAACCGCAGCGTTGCCTTGATCGCCTCCTGGTGCAGTGCTATTCTGATCATGTCACTATCGATATGGTCGATCGTTCCACACAACCCTTTCATCCCGACGAGAACAAATGCTGTCCCGGCGTCAGCTGCGAAGAACAGCTGGTCGGAAAGGAGTCCAGCCAATGCCCAATCTCGATCAGCCGCTGAAGCAGGAGCTACTCGAGACCGACGAGGAGTTCCGTAGCCTCCATGAACAACACCAGAGCTTTGAAAAGCGGCTCGAGGAGTTGCGGCAGAAATCCATGTGGTCGGAAGAGGACGAGCTGGAAGAAAAACAGATCAAGCGGCAGAAGCTCTTTCTCAAGGATCGCATGGAGGCCATCATGCGCTCCTATCGGGAATCCAGCGTCTCCGCTTGAGCTGGTAGATCCGTCCCGCAACAGACCTCTCGGACCGGCCTGGGGGCTCTCCCCCTGAACTGTTCGTACAAATGACGTTTGCCAGAGAGTCTCTTCCATTCGTTCTGGTACCGGGGTTGCTGGCAGTCGCCCTTGTGGCGTTGGGGGTCCCGGGGTGGTCTCTGGCGGCGGCCGCCGTTGCCCTGGCAACCCTTCTCTTTTTTCGCATTCCGACCAGGTCTTTCGAAGGGCCGCCCGAAGTCCTGGTCGCCCCGGCCAACGGACTGGTGACACGGGTCGATTCCGTCGTCGACGAGCTCGTGGGCCAGGGCGAGATGCATCGGGTCGTGATCTTTCTCTCCGTCTTCGATGTCCACGTCCAGAGGTCCCCGGTAGCCGGCGAGGTGGTGGCAAGCCGGCACAGTCCCGGCAGAAAGGTGGCCGCATTCCGCCCCGATGCGGGCGAGGTCAACGAGAGTCATCTCACCGTTCTGCGGGACTCCAGGGGCCTGCTTTTCGGCGTCAAACAGATCGCCGGGCTGCTCGCACGCCGAGTTGTCGCCTATCAGGGTGTCGGTAGTCGGGTCGAGCGGGGCCAGTTGATCGGCCTGATCAAGTTCGGTTCACGAGTGGATCTGATGGTCCCCTCCTCGTATCGCATAGAGGTGCAAAAGGGTGACAGACTACGAGAAGGAGAGACACCCATCGCCAGACCGGATTCCATCTCATGAACCGCAAACGACCGCGTCGCCCCCGCAAGCTCCGCCGGGGGGCCTATCTTCTACCCAGCTTGTTCACCCTCGGCACCATCGTGCTCGGGTTCTACGCCTTGATCCGAGGGCTGCGAGGGGATTTTGCATCGGCAGCCCTGATGATCATCCTCGCCGGTGTTCTGGACAATCTGGACGGCCGCATCGCCCGCCTCACCAATACCGACAGCGACTTCGGGCGGGAGTTCGACTCGCTGGCCGACGTTCTCACTTTTGGCGCCGCACCCGCACTGCTGGCTCACCTGTGGGGCTTTCGAGAGCTCGGCCGGGTTGGCTGGCTGCTGCCCCTGTTCTTTCTCGTCTGCGCCACGACTCGTCTTGCCCGCTTCAACGTCCAAACCAAAGTCATGGATCGCCGGTTCTTTGTCGGGCTCCCGGTGCCGGCCGCCGCCGGGTCGGTGGCCGCGATTGTCTTTTTTGCACCCGATTCGCAGTGGCAACCCTGGCTGCCGGCAGTCCTGCTCGCGGCCCTCGCCTGGCTCGGGCTGTTGATGGTCTCTACCTTTCGCTACCGGAGCTTCAAAGAGATCGACCTCAGAAAGCGCTGGAGCTACCGCGCGGCTCCTCTTCTGGCCGCCTTCGTCTTGCTGATGATCTACCACCCATCGGCCTTCTTCCTATCGGCTGCAATTCTCTACACCTCATCGGGACCCATCGGCTGGGTGGTAGGGCGCGTGCGGTCCGGGACAACGGAGAGAAAGTCCTCACCTTCCGAGGAGGTCGACCGCTGAGCGATCTCACATGTCGGCTCGAATAGCGATCGTCAATCCCATCTCACTTCTGGGTCAGGAGCTCAGAGAGGGCCTGGAGCGCCACGCCGCTCTCTCGTCGGAGGTTCGTCTGCTGACCACTGATCCGGAGGCCGTCGGCACAGTGACCGAGGTCGCGGGGGCGGCCGCTCTGGTCGAGGCCTACGAGCCCGACTCGCTGCACGGCATCGAGTTGGTGTTTGTCTGCGACTGGTCGGCCCACCTCGAGGGGCTCTTGGCCGACCGGTCACCGGAAACCA
>SBFI01000007.1 GCA_006227875.1 Acidobacteriota bacterium | reverse complement strand
ATCGTCCCCGATGGCAGAGTCCCGACGGTCCTGGCTTCTTGATGCCGCTGGTACTCCTCGGGACTGACGGCCCACCGACGCAGCGCCTCTTCGTTCTCCCGAGCGCCCTCGACCCCGGTGGCCAGGAACTTCTTGCTGGCACCGAACTGCAGCGTGCCGTACTGGGCCACACCCGGCGGCGTGATCACCAGATCGGCCGCAGCCAATTGAGGCTCCATGTTGCGGCGGGTCAGAAAGCGCATGGTCTGCTGATAGACCTGGATCATCGACTCCACCTGCCGATCGGTCAGAGGCGCGCCGACGTCGACGGCGATGACGACGTCGGCTCCCATCGCGCTGACGACATCCACCGGCACGTTGTTGCTCAGCCCACCATCGACGAGCAGTCTGCCGTCGAGGGACACCGGGGTAAAGACAGTGGGGATAGCCATGCTGGCCCGCATCGCGGTGGCCAGATTGCCATGGCTGAGCACCACCGCCTCACCGGTGTGGATGTCGGTCGCCACCGCCCGAAAGGGTGTAGGCAGCCGGTCGAAATCCTCGACGTCGGCGACCGGCAGAGTCAGCGATTGCAGCATGAAGTAGAGCTTCTGTCCCGTCTTGAGACCGGTCGGCCAGACGATGCCGCTCTTCTTGATACCCAGCTGTAGGTTCATGGCGTATCGTCGCTGCTCTTCCTTGCGCCGAAACGCCAGGTCCTTGCGTTGTGTCTCGTCCTCGAGGGTGTCGATCCAGTCGATCTCGAGCAGAACCTCTTCCATCTCATCGGGCGATAGACCCGAAGCATAGAGACCGGCGATGATCGCTCCCATGCTGGTGCCGGCGATGTAGTCGATCGGCACATTGAGCTCCTCGAGCACCTGCAGGACCCCGACGTGGGCCACCCCCTTGGCCCCACCCCCCGCCAGGGCCAGTCCGATCTTGGGCCGCCCCGGATCCTCTGCGGCCGGCCCCGGTGCCGGGAACAGTGATGCAAGCGCCAATAAGAAGATTGCAACACTACTGGTCTTCACAGATCCTTCTCCCCCTTAAGGTAGTTGGACACTGCTCAGGCTCCAAGCAGGCTAGCCGTTGTCGAGCTCGACCGCCTCGCGGAGCTGGTATGGGAACTCCGGCAGTCCGGCCCGGACCCTGACCCAGGCGGCCATCGGTCGGGCGCCCACCGGCTCACGCTTGAACTTCTCGGTGGCCTCACGCAGCGCCCGGTTGAAGGTCTCGGCAGCTTCGATCTCGGCGTGGCGGTCGTACTCCAGCCCGTTGATAAGTGCCAGTGCATGGTAGCGCTCGATCGCCCACCGGGCCCGCTGTGGGTAGCTCGCCTGCAGAGAGCGGAAGAAGGCATCCGAAAATATCAGTCCGCCCTGAGCCAGTATCCGAAATAGATCCTGGGCGATATCGACCGACATCGCCGACAGACCGCGACCCAGGTCGCCTTTGGACAGCTCTCGATGCTTGTGGTTGTAGGTCTCGGCAATCTCTACCTGGCAGACCCGATCGACGGTGGTGTTGGCGTAGACCTCGCCCAGCATCGAGACCTCGAGCCCCCAGCCGGGTGAGATCTGGATCCCCTTGGCCAGGCTGCGGATAAAGGCGAACTCCCCCGACAGCGCATAGCGAAAGCTGTCGAGAAAGTACAAGAAGCGATGCTCGCCGAGCAATTGCTTGAGTGAGCGGATGAGCGGGGTGAAGAAGAGCCGGGTTACCCGACCGTAGAGTCGGTCCGTGATCCGGGGATAGAAACCCTTGCTGAACTCGAAGTCGGTCGCTGGGTGGACGATCGGGTAGAGGAGCCGCACCAGCATCTCCCGACTGTAGTTGAGGATGTCGCAGTCGTGGAGCGCGATGGTGTGGACGTCCTTGTCGGTGAGGGCAAGCCCCATCGCCATCCAGACGCCCCGACCTTTCCCCTGTTGAGCCACAGGAAAGTTGGCACCTTCGAGCTCCTTGATGAGAGCCGAGATCCGCGGCCCGTCGTTCCACAGGATGCTGACCTCGGCCGGCAGCACCGACATCCTGTGCTTGACGTCCTCGAACTGCTCTCTGTCGGCCCGATCGAGAGAGAGAATGATGCGATGGAGGTAGTCGGCTCCTTCGAGCTCCTGGATGATGGCCGGCATGGCCTCGCCCTCGAACTCGCTGTAGAGCGCCGGCAGCAGAAGAGCGATCTTCTGCTCCTCCGAGAAGCGCTGGAGCTCCTCCTCCATCGCCTGGAGGGGTCGCTCCTTGAGTTTCTGCAGGGTGGCGATGATTCCGTTCTGAAAGAAATCGGCCATGAGATCCCCCCGGCCACTTCCCGCGGCCCTTATTTGAACAGCCTGCGATCCCGCGACTTGCCTCGCGTATCCCAGTGCTCGATCAGGTAGTACTTCTCCTTCTCGAAAATGCGGTTGATGTTTTCCAGATACTCCTCGGCCTCGCGGGTGTCCATGTCAGAAGTGCGGTTGACAAAGGAGAGCACTCGCGAATGGTAGAAGGGTACCAGGGCCTCTAGTAGTTTTCCCTGGTCGATGTCGCGCTTTCTCGCGGCCACCGCAAAATCGAAGACCACCCGCGCCCAGAGCTCGGTCGGGAAGTGGAAGTGCTCGGGCTTGGTCGTCTTTCTAAGTTTCTCGAACTCTGCCAGCACGGGTCCGAAGACGACTTCATCCCAGATAGGACCATAGGTGTCGAAAGCGTCTTGGTAGCTCTTCAACAGGACCGCGGTGTCCACCTCGATCGGCTCGACCGAGTCACCGACACCGAGACCAAAGCCGTAGACGGCACTGGGGCGGCTGGCCACCCTGTCCTTCCATATGTACTCGAATTCCCGCATCAAGTCGAACAACGTGCCCACGACCTGTTTGAACATCGGTGTGAGATCGCCGGCCGGGTCTTTGGGCCGGTGACCCTTGGGGCTTCCCAGAAAGGCCTGGCAGACATTGAAACGGCGGGCGATG
>SBFI01000313.1 GCA_006227875.1 Acidobacteriota bacterium | reverse complement strand
GCCATGGGGGATTTCAAGAGTCAACAGGAGTTGGCGGCGGCCGCGGCGGCGGTGAGCCTAGAGCAGGGTGCACGTCTGCTGCGGGCGCGCGCGCTGCTGCTCGAAGGCTGGGCCTCACGCAACCTGGGTGAAGTGGATCGGGCGCAGGGAGTCACCGCGGAGGCCGAGGGTCTCTATCAGCAAGCCGGCGACCTGTCGGGGGTGGCGATGGCGAGGGTGCAGCGGGCCAACCTGCTCTACGACCAGGGTGACCTCGACACCGCGCGGCGGATGTTCGAGCGGGCGGCCGACACCTACCGCGAGCTCGGGGACAAGGGGAACGAGGCCCAGGCACTCAACAACCTCGCCGTGGTGCTCAAACAGCAAGGTGATGTCGAGAAAGCGCTGGGGCTCTATCAGCAATCGCTGGCGCTGTCGCAGGAGACCGGGAGCCGGGTGGGAATCGCCAACGCCGAGAACAACATCGGTGCCATTCTGCTCAGAAGAGGGGATCTCTCCAGCGCCGGTGAGCGTTTCGAGCGCGCCGTGGAGCTGGCGGCCGAGGTGGGAGATCGCAGTCAGCGCGCCTATGGGCTCTACAACCTGGCGGTGGCCCGGCGCCGGCAAGGCCGGTTGGACGAGGCCGAGCGCTACCACCAACAGGCCCTCGATCTGCGGCGGTCGATGGGTCAGAAACTGGGTGAGGCGGCCTCTTTGGCGGACATGGCCTCGGTGGCCTACTACCGGGGTGATCTCGCCGTCGCTGCGGAGCGCTACGCCCAGGCGCTCGAGCTGGCCCAGGCCACCGGCAACCGCAGGTTCGAGGCCTTCAGTCTCTTTGGGCTCGGTCAGGTTCGCTTCCTGGAGGGAAAGCTCAGCGAGGCCCAACAGCTCCACAGCGAAGCGCTGGCCATCCGCCGCGACCTGGGCGAACGGAGCACCGCGGCCGAAAGCCGCCTGGCGCTGGCGCAACTGCAGCTGGAGCGGGGTCTCCACGCCGATGCCGAAGCCGGATCGCGAGAAGCGGCGGAGGAGTTCACCCGCGAGGGTGCTGCCGATCTGACGGCGTGGGCCGAGGCCAACCGGGCGGAGTCCCTGGTCTATCTCGATCGGCGGGACGAAGCCGCGCGGACGCTGGAAGGCGCTCTTGCCCGCGCCGAGCAGAGCGAGGATCTCTTTATCGCCTTGGATATAGAGCTTTCGGCGGCCAAGGTCGAGGCCGCCTCCGCGCGTGACCCCTTTGCCCGCCAGCGGGCCGAGCGGGTAGAGGATGGTGCAGCCCAAGCTTCACTGCTGCCGTTGGCACTCGAAGCGAAGTTGCTGCGGGCCAGGCTGGCGCGGGCGGGGGGCGAGTTCCAACAGGCCGAGGCGATTCAGCGTGAGGTGCTGGCCGAAGCGGAGAGCTCGGGTCTGGGGCTGCTGGTGCAAAAGGCGCGCGAAGGAAACTGAGACTGGTCCGACACCCGATTCACGGACAGAGCAGCGGTAGCCGACTGCCGTCGGTGGTCTCGAGGGCGAGACCGGGCCGGAGGGCCTGAAAGCCGGCCAGCGGCGTCCCCGGTCCGTCCACCAGCTGAACCTTGCCCCCGCGAGCCAGACGGTCGGCGTCGATGACCAACACACCGGACTCGCCCGCGAGGCGGCCCTTGCCCACCAGCTCGATGTGGATCGCCTCGTCCACGTCGATGTCGCCTCTCTCCTTGTCGGCGGTGGAATAGGACCCCAGCTCCACGTCGATGGTGCGGATTCCGAGATCGTAGAGGCTGGCGGGTCCCTGGTTTTCGAGGCCGGCGCCACCACCTTCCAACTCGAGACGGAAGTAGCGCCAGTAGCGATCCGCTCCCGACAGCACACCATCCTCGTTGCTGTCGAATGGGGTCAGCGTGCCGCAGACCGGAATGGTGGCCGGCTCGGGCGGGCTGTCCGGTGTCGATGGCTCTGGGGCCGGAGGTTCCGGGACGATGGCAGTTGTCGTTGCTGACGGCTCGATGGCGGGGGTCAGTTCGGGTGTCGGTTCCGGCTCGACTGGAGACGCGGGTGGTAGCAAAGAGACATCGCCCTGAGCCGTGGATTCCGGCCGGGGCTCGAAAGCGGCCGTCGGCTCTGGCGCGGGTATCTGTGGCACAACCGCCACCGCCGCCCGACCGGTCGACTCGATCTGTGGCTCGAGCCTCGCAGCCCGAGCCGCTTCGGCCTCCTTGATCTCTTGCCAGCGACGCTCGATCTCTTGCTGGAGCTCCGGAGGGAGAACCTCGAGCAGTGCCTCCATCTCCCTGCGCAGCTCGAGAATCCGCTCGATGATCTCGGCCGTGGATTGGGGCTTTTCCTCCCTGCGCTCCTGAGCGTCCACAGGCAGCGGCGAAGCCAAACAGGCAGTTATCAGCAAGACAATCAGAGTCGATTTCAACATGATGGCTGGCGACTGGGTCCGATCTCGTCGGGCGATTCTTACATGATCGGCTCAGCTGGATTACGGCCCTCGGGCGAGGAGAGGTTGATGATCGAATTCTCGACTCTGTTTCTCGGTCTCGCCGGTGGCCCGCAGGTGGTCGAAGTCGCGGTCGACACCCCGGTTTGCCGCGGTCGAAATGCGGCTCGACGGTGAGCAGATCGCCAGCCTGCAGGATCTCGAACGGGAGCTGCGTGAGGTCCAGAACGACCTCGAGCGCCAGCGCATCGTCTGGGTCGATGGCGAGCTCCTGCCCGAGTCAGTCGATCTGGCTCCCGGCGCCGGCGTCCGCTGGCTAGCCAACTGAGTATCCCCATCTCAGCGTGCCGGCCGGGGTGGAGCTAGCTCAGGACCCTTTCTTCCCCAGATGTTCCACCAGATCCTGCAGCTCCTTCTTCCAACCCCCCGCGTTGTCCGCCCGGTCCTCGGGCCGCTCGAACCCGCTCTCCTTCATCACCAGGGTGGTGCCGCCGTCGTCCTTGGGAATCAGGGTCCACTCGACCAGAGTGGAGCG
>SBFI01000195.1 GCA_006227875.1 Acidobacteriota bacterium | reverse complement strand
AGCCCGAGAATCGAGAAGATCAAGAGGGGCCACATTACCGGGCCGCCTTCCCTGAAGATCTTCATGAATGTTCCGCCGAATTCCACGATTTTCCTCCTCTACCTGGAAATTAGACTCCCAAAAGTCGGTTTGAGTTCCCGAGGTCCTCCATACTACTGTCTACGACGCTAACCGAACCCCCTGCGGCTCAGAGGTAAGATCCCCGGTTTAACAGCGAAAGTCTAGTCTTTCACTGCCCTTAGAGACAAGGCGGGAATGCTAGCACACGGCTCCGAATCCTGACAAGCAGAGGTCTTACCTGGCAGTCTTTCTGCCGACCAGATCATCCTGGCGCCGGCGATGGGCAAAGCAGATGGCCACCGCCAGGGCGTCCGTAGCGTCCGTGCTGGTCTTCTTGCCGGCCATGGACAGGATGATCTGGACCATGCGAGCGACCTGTCCCTTGTCGGCCCTGCCGTTGCCGGTAACGGCACTTTTGACCTCCGCCGGAGTGTATTCCCGAATCTCCACGCCGTGGGCGGCCAGCACTGCCAGCAGGGCCCCGCGAGCCTCGGCCAACACCACCAGCGAGCGGCTGTTGAGACCGTGATATGGGGTCTCGAGAACGGCGGCCTCTGGCTGCCAGCTATCGACGATCGTTTCCAGCTCGCCAGCCAGATGGGCCAGACGTTGGGGAACGGCAAGATCGGCCGGGCAGGATATCCGTCCGTAGGCAATGGCCTGGAGCTTGTCGCCCTGGGAGTCCACCAGGCCATAGCCGGTGTGACGGCTTCCCGGATCAATCCCCAGGATAAGCATGGGTAGACCTAGCTCGACTCCCGTGCCGCGAGAACGTCCGCATCGATGTCGAAATTGGCCCAGACGTTTTGCACGTCATCGTGGTCTTCCAGGGCATCCATCAAGCGCAGGACGCGGGGCGCCGAATCATCGGCGACCTGAACGTAGTTCTGCGGCAGCATGGCGAGCTCCTTGGAGACCAGCGGGATTTCACGCTGTTCCAACGCGTCGCGAACGGTGCCGTAGTCTTCTGGCCGGGTGTAGATTTCGTAGCTCTCGTCCTCGATGGAAATGTCGTCCGCCCCCAGCTCCAGGGCCACCTCCATGAACTCCTCTTCGCTCATCTCTTTGTTGTCGATGGCGAAGTAGCCGCGTTTCTCGAACATCCAGCCGACACAGCCGCTCTCACCCAGATTGCCGCCGTGCTTGGAAAACAGGTGACGGATCTCGGAGACGGTGCGGTTCTTGTTGTCGGTGACCGTCTCCACCAGGACGGCGACACCTCCCGGCCCATAACCCTCGTAGGTGGCCTCCTCGATCGACATCCCCTCGAGCTGGCCGGTACCACGCTTGATGGCACGGTCGATGTTGTCGTTGGGCACGTTGGCTCCCCTGGCGTCCTGGATAGCCGTTCTGAGGCGAGCATTGCCCTCGGGGTCACCACCACCCAAGCGGGCCGCGACGGTGACCTCTTTCAAGAGCTTGGTCCACAGCTGTCCCCGTCGCGAATCGGTAACTGCCTTCTTGCGCTTGATTTGAGCCCACTTGCTGTGACCTGCCATCTCGTGCTCCTCTTCGGGTGCAACACTGCTCGGCTGCACCACACTCATTCTAGCCGAAGACGCCGGGCCGGAAGAGCGAGTCTAAGTGGCTCAAGAATAAGGACTTTCCGATTGACCTGAGGGGAAGTCTGGTGTTAGAAACAGCTACGCAAATGGCTTGGTTCAAAAAGGCGAAACGGCAACGGCCGGTCGGTCGAGAGCGTCCGCGCAGCCAGGTACCCGAAGGACTCTGGGTCAAGTGCGAAGGCTGTCGGGAGATCATCTACTCGAAGGAGCTGCTCAAGAACCTGCGGATCTGTCCGAAGTGCGGCTACCACTTCCGGATCTCGGCCCGTGAGCGAATCGAGCTGTTGCTCGATGATGGGCGGCAAAAGGAGCTTTTTGCCGGTGTGCAGTCGACCGACCCCCTGGCGTTCAAGGATTCGAAACCCTACAAGGACCGTCTAAAGAGCTACCGCAAGCAGGCCGGGGAGAAGTCGGCCGTCATCGTTGTCGAAGGCGAGATGGAGGAGATACCGATCGTGCTGGCGGTCATGGTGTACGGCTTCATGGGTGGCTCGATGGGCTCGGCGGTGGGCGAAAAAATCACTCGTGCAATCGAAGAGGCCATCCACACAGAGCGTCCCCTGGTTGTGGTCTCGGCCTCGGGCGGCGCCCGAATGCAGGAAGGTGTGCTGTCCTTGATGCAGATGGCGAAGATCTCCGCCGCTTTGGCCCGGCTTCGTGATCGGCGAGTACCATTCCTCTCGGTCCTGACCGATCCGACCACCGGCGGTGTCACAGCTTCGTTTGCGATGCTGGGAGACCTCAACATCGCCGAGCCGGGCGCTCTGATCGGTTTCGCCGGGCCGCGGGTCATCCAACAGACAATCGGCGAGAACCTGCCGGAGGGTTTTCAGCGTAGTGAGTTTCTCCTGCAACACGGGTTTCTCGACCTGGTGGTCAAACGCACCGAGCTCAAAGAGACCCTGGCTCGCTGTCTGCGTCACCTGCTGAAGATGCCCGCCAAAGTCGCTGAGAGCTGAAAACGGCCCATGGCGCCCTGAAGTGCAGGCCAGCACCGACATTCTCGAGAGCCTGGAGCAGTTCGGTGTTCGCCTCGGGCTCGATACCACCCACCGACTGCTCGCCGCCCTGGGCCATCCCGAGCGGGACTTTCCGGCCGTCTTGATTGCCGGCACCAACGGCAAGGGATCCACCGCAGCCATTCTCGCGTCGATGGGCACGCGGGCGGGTTACCGCACCGGGCTCTACACCTCGCCCCATCTGGAAGCGGTGGAGGAGAGAATCCGCATCGACGGTCGAGCGATATCCAAGCAGGATCTGAGCTCCGACCTCGACCGCGTGGTAACCGTCGCCGAGCAGGCATTGGGTCACCTGCCGAC
>SBFI01000008.1 GCA_006227875.1 Acidobacteriota bacterium | reverse complement strand
TGGTGGCCTACACCACCCATCGGGCCGGGCTGTTGAACCTGCTCAATCTCGCCACTGCCGTCATCGGCATCCGGATTCTCATCGTCTACTTCGAGGTGTTTGGCAGCCTTCTGGGTACCGGCGTGGGTTTGGTGACCGGTGGAATGCTTACACTCGGGATGGTCTGGCTCTGGGTGCGCAAGCGCCGGGAGTTCGCTCGCGAGCTCACACCGGAGGACACGAGGTGAAGAACCGCTGGGTGAGGATCGCCGTTCTCATCCCCATCCTGGGTCTCCTGTTTATTGTCGGCAGGGCGGAGTTTGCGGCTCGCAGCGGTCCGACCTGGCACATCCCGATCGAAGGCTACGACCCGCGGGACCTGCTCCACGGCCGTTACCTGAGATACCAGTTCCGCTTCAATTGGCAGGGCCAGAGCGATTGCGGGGGCCGGTTCACCGGGAGCCGACCCGATCTCGACCCCGATTGCTGTCTCTGTCTCACCCGGACCAATGAGCCCGGCATCGACCCGGCTGTGCGGCAGACCTCGTGCGACGAGGTCGAGAGATGCGATGGCTGGTTACGTGCCGAGGCCGTCGAGCCCCCGTTGCGCTTCTTTGTGCCGGAGGACCGGGCGCAGCAGCTGGAGAATGCACTGGGTAAGCGCGAGACCTCGATCGAGCTCACCAGCGGGCCGAACGGCAACCCGGCGATCATCGAGCTCTACCTGGACGGCGCCCCCTGGCGTCAACAGCTCGACGAATAACGATCCCGGTCGAGCCTGATCCGCCCCTAGTTGTCAAACGGTGCGGGTGGCGATCTCCGGGGCCACCGATGTGGCCCGCAGCGCGGGAGCCAGGGCGGCCACGATCCCGGTCAGCCAGAGCGCCAGGGCACCCAGGGCCAGCAGTCCCCAGCTCATCTTTGGTCCGTCGGCCACATGCACCAGGGTGTAGTTCAAGCCAAAAGTCAGGAGTACCCCGAGGCCCAAGCCGATACCGGTGATGACCCAGTTCTCGACCAGGAAATAGCGCAGGATGTCACCCCTGGTGGCGCCCAACGCCCGCCTAGTGCCGATCTGCCGGGTCCGCTGGGTAACCGAAAACGAGGTGAGACCGATGATGCCCAACGAGGTCACCAATACCAGGAGCAAGATGATCGAGCTCAGGAGCTTGGTCACCGAGAGACTCATCGAGTAGTTGTCCCGCTTGACCTCCGCCATGGTCTTGACAGTGATGACGCGATCCGGATGGACGTCTCGGATGACACCTTCGAGCTCCGCATAGACCGCCTCGACGGCACCGGGCTCGGTGCGAACCAGGAAACGCACTACTCGACCGCTTCCCGGCTTACCGGGAAAGAGCATCGTCTGCTCACCCCCGTCGTAACGCGGCCAAGAATTGTGCATGGTGCCGACCAGACCGACCACGAGATTGACCCGCTCGCCCTCCCGGCTCTGCATCCTCTCTCCCACCGCGTTGCCTTCCGGAAAGAGCTGCTCCGCCAATTTTTGGTTGATGATGACGTTGCGAACGACACCCGCGGCCTCCCAACCCTCCTCCGGCTCTTCGAAGTCGCCTGGGACAAAGTCCCGGCCGGCGATGAGCTCTACCCCGAATGTCTGTAGCGCACCCTCGGTCACCACGAAGTAGGGGGCGCTGATCGTGTCGATCTCGGACCCAAAGGGTTTGCGGCCGGTCGAGCTACCGCTGCCACTCAGTGGAATCTGGTTGATGGCGATGGCGTTGCGGACCCCGGGTAGTGCCTCGAGCCGGCGCAGATCTTCCTCGCGGATGGTGTCGACGAACGCATCGTCTTTGAAGTCCGGTGCAAAAGGCTCGGTGTAGATGACTATTTGGTTGTCCTCGTCGAAACCCGAGGGCCGCAGGTACTGGTGACGCATGTCGAGCATCATGTTGACGCAGTTGGCGACGATGGCCAGGGTCAGAGCCACCTCCAACGTCACCAGCCAGAAGCGGGACTTGTTGTGCATCAGGGCGCGAAAGATGGGACCGATCTCCATCGTCAGTTCCTCACTTCTTATTGAAGTTTCAGATAGTTCGCCGGCGGCACGCGACAGATACGCCAAGCGGGGTAGACCCCGGCAACAAGACCGGCGACCAGCGACAGCATCAGTGCGGCCAGGACCATGTTGAGGTCGAGGTGAAAGGAGACCTCGTTCTCGAACAACCGGTTGATGAGCTTTAGTGCCAGGAGTGAAAGACCTACACCGACCACGCCACCTATGAGTCCCAATACCTCGCATTCGACCAGATGTTGGATGAAGACCGATCTGCGACTGGCACCCAGCGCCCGGCGCACCCCGACCTCGGGGGCCCGGGCCAGGAACTTGCCGAGCAGGATGCCGATGAGATTGACCGAGCAGACGATGAGAAAGAGGATCGAGATGATGAGCAGGGCCCTGGCCACCTCGGGCACCACTTCTTCCTGCTCCATCCAATCCATCACCGGAAGCAGCAGGTTGTTCGTGGGTCGTGGGAAACGCCCCAGCTTCTTTTGCTCGTTGGTGTAAGCGTTGAGAAAGCTCAAATACTCGTCATGCTGCTGCTTGTCGTCGAGTTGGACCCACATCTGGATAAAGACGTTCTCCGATCCCAACCAGTCCTCGTAAGCGTCACCCTCGTAGTACTTCCAATTGGAGTTGTTGCCCCAGCTGTAGATCTCCATCGGCACGTTGAAGTTGAAGGGCATGTAGATGGCTTCGGGCTCGTCGAACTGACCGTTGTGCACGTCGAAGAACTTGATCGGAGGCCGCCACTCGGCGACGACGCCGACCACGGTGAAGTCCCGGTTCTCGATGCGCAGGGTGCGGCCGACACTGTTCTCGCCGCCAAACAGCCGGCGGTTAGTCTCCGAGTCGATGACCACCACCGGCTCGGGACCCTCGTCGGCGCTCTTTCCCCATCCACCCCCATATTCAAAGGGGACGTCGAACAGGGGAAAGAAGTCGGCGAAGCACAT
>SBFI01000240.1 GCA_006227875.1 Acidobacteriota bacterium | reverse complement strand
GCCCCGAGGGCGATGACCTTACCGCTGGCCGACGCAAGAGACGCCTTCACTGCTGTTTCTTCCATGACTCCCTCCATTTCTTGATAACTGCTCGAACTGTTCCCCCTCAGCAGCGGATTCGGCGGCTGATTCCCTTCCCTTGGGAAGCACCAGCCGACTGACCCTCAAGGTCAGTCACTGCTCCGGGGCCCCCCTCCGTGCTGCAGCTCAGCTCAGGACCCCACGATCATACTATGGTTGTCGTTAGCTCCTGGTCGTGACTTGCCTACGATACCCTCAGACCAACCAACAACTGGAGGGCTCCCGATGCCGGACGAGATTCACCTGATGCTCCAACGAAAATCGGCCAACGAGCTCGATGTCTGTGAGCCTCAATAGGCTCAGCGGAGGATGCGATGGAAAAGTCAACAGGAAACCGTGGCGCGATGGCGGCGTCGGTGGTGACTCTGGCGGTCCTGGCCGTGCTCTTCGCCATGCGCGAAGCCCAGGCGATCGTCGTCCCGACGTTGATGGCCTTCTTCCTCGCCGTTGTTGCCGAGTCGCCGGTGGCATGGCTGGAGAAGAAGGGCCTTCCTCGAGTTCTCTCGATCCTGCTGGTGGTCACCGGCCTCGCAGTGGCGCTCTTCGTGATCGGGCTGGTGCTGGGGTCCTCGGTCCAGGATCTCTCGCGGCGAGTCCCCGAATACCAGGAGCGGCTCCAGGACCAGATCGACTCACTGCTTGCCGGGGCGGGGGAGACGGGCATCGGGGCCGACGCGGCAGGGATCCTCGACAAGCTCTCGCCCGAAACGGCGCTGAGTCTGGCGAGCGGTTTCCTGTCCGGCGTCAGCGACCTCTTCAGCAACGCCTTTCTCATCTTCTTCATCATGGTCTTCATGCTCCTCGAGGTTCCGAGCTTCAGCGCCAAGCTCGAGGCTCTCGGAGGCTCGATGGGGACCTGGTTGTCGATCGGCGGCAGCGTGCGTAGCTATCTGGCGATCAAGACGCTGACCAGTCTGGCCACCGGAGTGCTGGTGGCCATCTTTCTCGCTCTCGTGGGCATCGACTTCGCCGTGCTGTGGGGGCTCCTGGCCTTCCTTCTCAACTTCGTCCCGAACATCGGCTCGATTCTCGCTGCGGTGCCGGCGGTGCTGATGGCGCTGCTCCTGAACGGCCTCCCCTCGGCCCTCCTGGTAGCCGGTGGATATGTGGTCATCAACGTGCTTATCGGTAACGTCGTCGAGCCCCGGATCATGGGTGAGGGCCTCGGGCTTTCGACTCTGGTTGTCTTTCTCTCCCTGATTCTCTGGGGCTGGCTCCTCGGCCCCGTGGGGATGCTGCTCTCGGTGCCGCTGACGACCACCCTCAAGATCGTGCTCGAGAGCCGCGAGTCGACACGCCCGATGGCCGTGCTCCTGGGAAGCGGCCCCGCTTCTGGCAACGAGTCGCCGTAGGGGACAGGCACCCTCAACCGGCGAGCTCTTTGTGCCAGGCGCGGATGGCAACTTCGAAGTAGCTGTCGTTGAACAGGTGCCAGTCGCTCACCGATTCCGGCAACTCGAAGTCCGCTGCCGCCGCAGCCGGTGAGACGCCCTTCTCGAAGGAGCGACGGCCGGCGGTCTCGATCTCATCGATCAGGACCAGGTAGCTCTCGAGGTCACCCGCCTCGGGCCGCGGTCCATGTCCGGGAACATAGGCGGTCTCGCGGCCGCGAATCCCCGCTCGAATGCTCTGCGAAAAGGCGGTCGGGATGGTGTCGCGGTAGTTGGGAAAGAGCCGATTCCACAACAGGTCGCCAAAGAAGACCACGCTCGGCTCCTCGAGCTCGATGGTGATGTCGCTGGCCGTGTGGCCACGTCGCGGGTGGAGGGTGATGGTCGGACCGCCGAGGGCGAGCGAGGTCGATTTTTCGGGTTCGATGAGGCGGGCACCATCCAGCATCTCGGCGCGCACCGTGCCCAATGGGAACTCACGTCGGGCGTCGTCCTTGCGGATGAGGTCGAGCGTTTTGGCGGTGAGCCAGACCTGTGGTCGCTCTTTTTCCGTCGCATAGCCCGCCAATCCGTTGGCGTGGTCACCGTGGTAGTGGGTGATGACGACGTCGGTCGGCCACCGACCGGTGAGCTCTCGCGATCGTTCGGCCACCCACTTGGCACCCGCTTCCCGGCCGTAGGCTTCCACCGCCACCACCCGCTCACCGCCGGCGATGATGCCGCCGTTGCACAGCGTCGTCCAGTCGTTGTTGACCAGCGGGGTGGAGACCACCGCCCACACACCCTCGGCCAGCTGCTCGATCCGTCCCCAGGCCTCCTGGGCGACGATCTTGCTGGTCTGGGCGGCTCGGGCCGCCCGCGGGCGGGGCGCCATCAGTGCCAAGTGGGCTCCCGCCGAGCCTGCCAGGGCCAGAAACTCGCGCCGAGACGGGACAAAACGACGCGGAAGGGTGGGGTCAGGTTCTCGATTGATCGACATCGGCTTTTCTCCTCGAGCTGAGAATAGTACTCTCAGCACTCCGACCCAAGAGCAAATCGAACCTCAGGAGGGCATTAGCAAATGAACGACAAAAAGGCAGACCTGGCGGGCCCCGGCATCGGCAACTACGAAGAGCTGGAGAAGATCCTGCCCGACGACTACGAGCCGCTGCTCAACCACCGGGAGACCATGGAGGCGCTCTTTGCGGTCAAGGGCTACATCGAGGAGAACCTGTGCAAGGAGCTCAATCTCTTCATGGTGCAGGTGCCGCTGATCGTGGATGTGGAGAGTGGGGTCAACGACATGCTCGACCGCGACGGCTCCCGTACCCCGATCCAGTTCCACATCTCCAACGATCACGACAAGAACCCCATCGATGCCCAGGTGGTGCAGGCGGCTACCAAGTGGAAGCGGCCGGCTCTGAAGCAGTTCGACTGCAAGCCGGGTGAGGGGATCTGCACCGATATGAAGGCGGTGCGCAAGGACTATTTTCTCGACCATGACCAC
>SBFI01000126.1 GCA_006227875.1 Acidobacteriota bacterium | reverse complement strand
TGGCCCGGTTTGCGCCGGGTGTCTCCTGGCTGTGGTGGAATGTCGCCGGCTGTCTCGCCGCCTGGCTTGTAGGCCACTTCGCGGGCCGCGAGCGGGTAGAGCCGGCGCCGGCTCCACACGCGGCGAAAGGCAACGAGACTCGGCGATTGGTCGGGATTCTCCTCACCGAGTTCGCGCTGATCCTCGCCGGCCTGGCAGCGCTCACGGTTGCGGTTGGATGATCCCGGCTGTGGTTCCAGCGGTGCGAGACCATCCGGGATGCCCCTGGCTTGGGGACGGCCCGGTCCTGACAGCCTTCGAAGGCGTCGACCGGGCCTGCGCTCCGCTCGCCAGGAGCATCCCGGACGGTCTCACGGGCGTATTGTGGAACCTCCGCCTATTCCTGTTTCCGACGGCATCCGCTGAGGTCTTCCCCTGGTGAGGCTCCCGGTGGGAGCGACGTCGAGCACGGGCGAGGATCCACCGGCGGGCGGCCAGGCGAAGCCGGCGGGATCCAGCCCGTAGCGGAGGCCCGCGTCTGCGCTTTCCTGAGGCGAGACGGACGCGGGCCGGAAGCGAAGCGGCTCTGCGGGCGCCGCCGGAAGCCTGAGCCGACCGCCCTGGTGGATCGCCCGCGCGCACCCGGAGCGAGCATCGGGAGACTCACCGGGAAGTACGCCTATTGCGGCCGGCGCTCGGACCGGCCGAGGCGTGATCTAGTCGGCGAGGGCTGCGAGCGCCTCCTTGCGCGCTGCCTCGAATTCGTCGCCCGGCTTCCAGCTGGGCATGGCGTCGGCGTTGGCGATCGCCAGACCGGCGGCAAAGGCCAGACGGGTGTCGTCGATCACGCCGTCGAAGATCCAGCTGTCATCGAGCTGGTCGTTGGGCTGGTGGTAGTGGGTCTTCTCCCACTCCTCGATCTGTTCCTTGGCCCAACCCTCGGGACGGCCAACGAAATCGGCGCCGGTATCGAGATAGATGGCCGGTACGCCGATCTTGGCGAAGTTGAACTGGTCCGAGCGGTAGAAGTAGCCCCGATCAGGAAACTGCTCTCCCTTGACGGTTCTGCCCTGTTGGGCGGCTGCCGCCTCCACCACCTGATCGAGTGTCGACTTGCCGTAGCCGATGTAGGCGACATCGGTGGTGCGGCCCCAGATGTTGGCGCCGTCGACATTGACATTGGCGGCTATCTTGCCCGGCGGGAAGGTGGGGTTGCGGGCAAAGTACTCCGAGCCGAGTAGACCCTGCTCTTCGACACCGACAAACAGGAACAGAAGCGAGCGCCGCGGTGGCTGCGGTAGCTGGGTGAAGGCCTTTGCAGTGGCCAGCACCTGGGCGCAGCCCGAGGCGTTGTCGAGCGCACCGTTGTAGATGGCGTCACCCGACTCGTCGGGCTCGCCGACGCCGAAGTGGTCGTGGTGGGCGGTGTAGACGACTACCTGGTCGGCGAGCTCGGGGTCGGAGCCACGGAGCAGCCCGGCGACATTTCCAGTTTCTTTGTGCTCTACGGTATTCGACATGGCCAGCGAAGTCTCGACCCCCAGCGGCACCGGGGTGAAATCGCGGCCATGGGCCGATTCGACCAGGGTGTCCAGATCGTGACCGGCCAGGGCGACCAGGGCGCGGGCGGCGTCCTCGGTCAACCAGGCCTGCACCTGGATTCGCGGCTCGGGGCCGGCCGGCAGCTCGAAGTTCTCACCGCCCCACGAGGTCTGGACTACCTGCCAGGGGTAGCCGGCGGAGGGGGTGGTATGGATGATGATGGCTCCAGCAGCACCCTGCCGGGCGGCGCTGATGTACTTGTAGTCCCAGCGACCGTAGTAGAGGCGACGGTTGCCCTCGAACAGGTCCGGGTCCCAGTCGGGATCGTTGTTGAGCATCAGTAGAACCTTGCCTGCCAAATCGGCTCCCTTGTAGTCATCCCAGTCGTGCTCGGGGGCCTGAATACCGTAGCCGACAAACACCACTTCGGCGTCCTTGATCTCGGCGCTCTTCTCCTGAACTCCGCTGGTGGCGATGTACTCGTCCCAATGCTTCACCTTCAGCTCGCCGTCCCCGGCGATAAAACTCCAGGTCTCCGGCAGCTGGCTAGTGATGCCGACGATCTCGAAGGGCTGCTGCCATCCGCCGTCGGGTGCCCCCGGCTCCAGACCCATCGCCTCCATACTCTCGGCCAGATAGGCCCGCGCCTTCTCGTCACCCGGGCTGGCCGGGCCCCGACCCTCGAACTCGTCGCTCGCCAGCCGGGCGACATGCTCGGCCACGAGTGGCTCATCGATAATCGCCGCGGCCTTCTCGACCTCGGCTGAGAGGGGTGGTGGTGCCTCGGCGGCCGGCTGCTCCGCCGGTGGAGCGGGCGCCTGGCAAGCCGCCAGCGCAAAGGCTACGAAAATGGCCGCTACGGCCGGTACGATGGTGCTCGAGGACAGTCTCCAATCCTTGTTCTTCATGAACCCTCCTGATAGTTTCTTGATGGCTCAGATCAACAGAGACCCCCATGCTATCTGAGCCGGCGGGCCGGTGGCGGACGATCCTTCGGGGGTCGTGGCCGGCTGGATCGGACTGTGCCCCGGAAGGCAGCAAACCGATGATCTTTCGAACCGTGCTGCGCGACTGCTTGGTGCTCAATTGGGCCCTTCCGCTGGGCTCGCTGCCACCGTTGCCCGAGCCCCTGCGCTACCAGATCCATCCTTGCAACGATGGACCGCATGTCATCGCCTCGGCTCTGCTCTTCCGCCACGAGCGCCTACGGCTCGATTCGGTACCGTTGGTTCGTCTCTCCTACCCGCAGTTGAGTCTACGATTGTGTGTCCTGGATGGTGATGGAGCGCCGGCGGTGCTCTTCCGCAGCATCCTGGTGCCCGGCTGGGTTCTCCCCACTGTACGACTCGTCGCCGGACAGCCGGCGCAGCTCGCCCGTTTCAGCTATCCCCGCCCGTCGAAGACACCCGAGGCTCCCGGCTGGCGGTGGCAGGTGAAACAGA
>SBFI01000267.1 GCA_006227875.1 Acidobacteriota bacterium | reverse complement strand
CCGCCGGCGAGCACGAGGTCAAGCTCTGGGTCGATCGGCGGCCGTTGGCCGCGGGCGGTGCTCTCTCCCTGCTGGCAGTGATCGGTCTGGTCTGGATCTGGTGGCGCCGCCCGTTGCTATGATCTCGACTCCATGAAACCCTTTCGCAAGGTACTGGTGGCCAACCGCGGCGAGATTGCCGTGCGGGTTATCCGTGGGCTCAGGGAGCTGGGTATCAGGAGCGCGGTGATCTACTCCGACGCCGACCGTCAGGGTCTGCCGGTGATGCTCGCCGATGAGGCCTACCGCATCGGCCCCGCCCCCTCGCGCGAGAGCTATCTGCGCGCCGGCGCCATTGTCGAGCTGGCGGCCGAGATCGAAGCCGACGCCATCCACCCGGGATACGGGTTCCTGGCGGAGAACGCCGACTTTGCGCGTCTTTGTCGTGAGGCCGAGATCAAGTTCATCGGCCCCTCGCCGGAGGCGATTGCCGAGATGGGCTCCAAGATCGAGAGCCGGCGGATGATGATCGAAGCCGGGGTGCCGGTGGTCCCCGGCGGTCAGGACACCCTGCCCACCGTCGAAGAGGCGGCGGCCTTTGCCGAGGAGCTGGGCTACCCGGTGTTGCTCAAGGCGATTGCTGGGGGCGGGGGCAAGGGCATGCGGGTCGTGCATACGGCCGAGGATCTGCCCGGCGCATATCGTGCGGCGCGATCCGAGTCGGGTGCCAGCTTTGGCGAGGACTCGGTCTATCTGGAGAAGTTCATCGAGCAGCCGCGCCACGTCGAGATCCAGATCCTGGGCGATGAGCACGGTCGAGTGGTCTCCCTGGGGGAGCGCGAGTGCTCGCTCCAACGCCGGCATCAGAAAGTGGTGGAGGAGGCGCCGTCGCCGGTGGTCGACCGCGAGCTCCGCCGGCGGATGGGCGAGGCGGCGGTCACCGCAGCCGTGGCCGCCGGCTACACCAACGCCGGCACGGTCGAGTTTCTGCTCGACCAGGACGGCGAGTTCTACTTTCTGGAGATGAACACGCGGCTGCAGGTCGAGCACCCGGTCACCGAGATGGTCACCGGGTTGGATCTGGTGCGCGCTCAGCTGGAGATCGCCCAGGGAGGAGAGATCGGTCCCGAGATGGAAGGCATCCAGCCCCGCGGGCACGCCATCGAGGTACGACTTTATGCGGAAGATCCCTACCGCGGATTCGTGCCCTCGCCGGGCCGGATAGAGCGGCTGCGCTGGCCGGAGGGGCCGGGTGTACGCAACGACTGTGGGGTCTACGAGGGCTCGGAGGTCCCGATCCACTACGACCCCATGCTGGGCAAGCTCATCGTCTGGGCGCAGAGCCGGGAGCAGGCGATGGATCGGCTGGCGCGGGCGCTGGCGGAGATACGAATCGAAGGCATCCGCACCACGGTGCCGTTGTTCGCGGCGCTCTTGGAGGACGCCGATTTTCGCGCCGGTCGTCTGGATATCGGCATGCTGGACCGCAAGCTTGCTGCCGGTGAGCTCCAACCCGGCCACGAGCTCGAGCTCGCGGATCTGCCGCTCATCGCCGCTGCCCTCGAGCATGCCGAGCGTCAGGCTCGGTACTCGGCGGTGCCGGCCGCGGGTGGTGGCCGGCGGCCCCGCTGGCGGCAGGCTTCGCGCCGCGAGTCGTTGAGGAGGGGACCGTGGAGCTGATCGTCCTGCGCGACGGTGAAGAGCACCGGGTCGCAATCGAGCCCGGCGATAAGGGATCTGTTGTCCGTATCGGAGAGCGCACCTACTTGGTCGATCGGGTGCCGACCAGCGGCACCGTCCGCTCGCTGGTGATCGAGGGGCGTCAGTTCGAGGTCTCGGTCAGACCCAACTCCGGTGGGCGCTACCAGGTCGGGCTACCCGGGGCGATCGAGGAGGTCGAGGTGCTCGACCCGTTGACTTATCTGGCCGAAAAAGGGGGCGCGCGAGAGGCCTCACGGGGTCCGCGTACGGTGACCGCCTACATGCCGGGCCGGGTGGTGGCCCTGCTGGTTGAGGAGGGCCAGGAGGTCGAAAGCGGCGACGGTCTGGTGGTGCTCGAGGCGATGAAGATGGAAAACGAGATCCGTGCCGAGACCGCCGGTGTGGTGCGCAAGATCCTGGTGAGCGAGGGGCAGGCAGTCGAGGGTGGAGACCCTCTGTTCGAGATCGGCTAGGTCCGAGAGCTTCCTTCGAGAATCTCCCTACAGACGTCCTCGACCGCTTCCGCCTGGTGGTCCTTGAGACACCGATGGTGGAGGAGGGGGCACCGTCGCCGGAAACAGGGCGAGCACCAGCGGTCGGTGTAGAGCACCCGGTGGCCGTCACCTGTGGGTCCGGTCCGCTCGGGATCGGTCGGTCCAAACAGGGCCACACAAGGAACTCCGAGGGCGGCGGCCAGGTGCATCGGACCCGAATCGTTGGTCACCAGCAGATCGGCCTGGCCCAGCACGGCTGTCAGCTGCCCCAGATCGAGGTCTGGACCGATGACCGGATGGATCTTGCCGGTCTCCTCGTAGATCCTCACCGCCAGCCAGATCTCCTTTGGTCCGGCGACGATCAGCTGCCGGCTCTCCGGCCAGCGACGTCTGAGCTCGCGACTCAGGGCGACAAACCGTTTCCACGGCCAGCGTTTGCTGGGTCCGAACTCGGCGCCGGGAAAGAGCCCGATCAGGGGCCGGCTGCCGGCTTCGAGATTTGCTCTTGTCAGCAGGGCCCGGCCCTTCTCGATCGCTGCCGGCGGAAGCTGTAACCGTGGGGTCCAGCTCGCCGGTTGAGCCACCTCCATCGCTGCCAGCAGCTCGCGGAAGTCCTCCGTCTGGTGGCGTCCTTTCACTCGCGGCCGGCGCACACCGGGTGCGAGCAGTGGCCAGCGGAAGCTCCACCTGAGGGTGCTTCCGCGATAGCCCCAGCGACGGGGAATGCCGGCGCGCCAGGGCAGCCAGGCCGAGCGAAAAGAATTGGGGAGAATCACCGCCTCGTCGAAGGC
>SBFI01000049.1 GCA_006227875.1 Acidobacteriota bacterium | reverse complement strand
GCCAGAATCACCGACCGGTCGTCGGGCTCTTCCAGCAGCGCTCGGACATCTCCATAACGGGTGTAACGGCCGGGAAAGGGGAGCCAGGGGCTCTCGGTGTCGAGCCGGGCGTAGTCGAACATGTGAGGACCGTTGGGGGCGGTGCGCATCGGTGCCGAAAAGCCCCGGTAGTGCAGATCGGCCACCACCGGCGCCAGCCGAGCACGAACCAGGGGCTCGTCGTCGGCCGGTGAAAGTGACCAGACAATGCGGTCCCAGGAGAGCCACTGGGTCGCCACGATCCGGAGCCGATGGGCGCCGGCCGGGAGTGATGGCGTGTCGACCACCATGGTCTTGGTCTTGCCGGCCGGGTGCCCCATCGATCGCATCAGGGTCTGCCAGCCGCCCGCCGTCTCCACCTCGAGGCGGGGTGCCCAGGTGGCGAGATCGGTCCGCTGGGCCACGGCCAGATTGAGGCTGGCGTCGGCGGGGAAGATCCAGCCATCCAGATGGAGCCGAACAGGTGCGGCAGGCGCTTCCCCCAGGTCGATGGTAAAGGTCCAGGGCTCGGCGGCGACCCCCTGGTAGGGGCTCTGCTTCCAGCCGTCGGCGTAGACCTCGTCCCGTGAGGCGACCAGAGCGGTTACCTCCCTGCCCCGACCGTCCCAGGCTGCGACGACCGGCCGTAGCTCGCGGGTCCCCAGCACCTCGTCGGGCACTCGAGCTCCCGGGACGATCTTGAGACTGCTGGCCACCTCGACCTCGGCCGGGTGATCGACCACCCAAAGTCGAACATAGTCGAAAAAGGCCGCCTCCCAGAGCTCTTCGGTAACCCTCAGCTCGTAAGTGTCGCCCCGCGGTTGGGCGCCGTCCACCCGTACCAGCTCCTCGGGATCGGACGTCGCCCAAACCCCGGGGGCGACCGGTAGACCCAGGGGGGCGCCCCAGAGAAGGTCGGTGACAAAGGCAATTTGCTCACCATCCCAGCTGTAGAGGAACGGACAGCTCCCTTTCATTAGCTGCTCCTCGACGATCCACTGATTGGACTGGACATCGAGCCGGTTCTGCGGCACACCGTTGGTCCAGACCACGCGCAAGAGATCGGCCTTGGACAGCTGCCCGAGACCGAAGTGGCTGACATCCGAGTCGGCCTCCTGGAACTGGTAAGCGGTTCCGGCTCTAACTTCGAGGGTCGTACCCAGGCCGTGGAGGTTGTTCTTGCTGTTCCCCTTGTCGAGGCCGCGCAGGCGGACCGAAAGGCAGTGATTGTTGCTCCCACCGTCGTTGTCCAGGCGGTGGAGCCCGCCGCCGCCCACGGTGACCAGATCGAGATCACAATCCTGATCCAGATCGGTTGCCGCCAGGTCGGTGACCTCGGTCGGGGCGTTTTCCAGGGACAGAGCCTCGAACTTTGGACCGGAGCGCTGGACGTAGACACTCAACCCGGTAGGTCCACCGGTCGCCAGATCCATGCGCCCGTCATTGTCGGCATCGAGCGCCACCAGCGCGGTGAGCTCGGTTGCGGGGAGACCCAGCCCCTCGAGCGACCAGGGCTCGAATTGTCCTCCCCGGTTGTGGAACACCTCCAATCCTTTGCCGGCGGTCACCAGATCGGGGAACCCATCGCGGTCGAGGTCGGTGCTGACGACTGCCCGGACCGGGGAGGCCTTGGGGAGCCGTGCAGCCACCGTTCGGTCGCCAAAGGACCCCTGTCTCAGATTGTCGAGCCAGGTCAGCCCCCGGTCGTGGGCAATAAGCAGGTCGATGTCGCCGTCGCGGTCGAGGTCGGAGGCGACGATCTCCGATACTCCGCCCAGTCCGACCTCGGGCAGGCTCTTGGTGCCGACCGGTTCCAACGGCCCTGAGAGGGAGTTGCGATAGAGCTCGCCATTGCCGCTTCGACCACCGGCCAGAGCCAGATCGAGATCCCCTTCGACGTCGAAATCGAAGACCGCGCCGCCGGTGGCACCGGCCGCTGTCAGCCCGAAGCGCTCGGTCGCCTCTTCGAACGCGCCATCTCCCGTACCCCTCCAGACCTTTAGCTTCTCGGGACCGTAGCCGATGAGATCGATCCACCCGTCGTTGTCGAGGTCGGCTGCCACGAGGTGCTCGACACCCGCGGCGGGAAGGCGAGATCCGGGCTCTTCTCCCTTGCTCGACAACCGGATTTCGAGGCTGGCCGCGTCGTCGCCCACGATCCAAGCGAGATCACTCTTTTGATCGCCATCGAGGTCGGCCACCGCCACTGCGTGCCCTTTGTCCGGCTTGGTGGTGAGAGCCTTGCCGCGGAATCTCACCTCTGCCGGGCGACCGAGCGCGGTCGCTTTGGGCTCATCGCGAAAGAGCTCCAGCGGCATGCCCTGTATCCCCATGGTGAGCTCCCGCAGACCCTCGCGGTACATGGGTGTGATCTTGAGCACGTTCTCCAGCCGGAGCCCTGGAACCCGGGCGGCCGCCAGGTCGCCGGCCGCCAGTCCATCCAAGATCTGGGTTACCAGGGTCTCGGCCGCCGGAGGCGCCTGCCAAAGAAGCTCCCGGATTCTGAGATAGGCAGCGGTGGCTGTCTGCCGGTCGCCTTCGGCGATGGCCCGCTGCCCGCGCTGAAGGGCGACCAGGAGGTTCTCCGGTCGTAGCTTGGCCAGCCGCTCCAAGGTCTCGTCGGCAACGTTACCCACGACCTCGGGGGACACCATCGAGGTCTGTCGATAGAGGGCATACTGGGTGTCGGCTCTATTGGGCGCCAGCGCCGCCGCTTGGCGATAGAGCTCGAAGGCCTTGTCGGGACTTCCGCTCCACTGGAGTACGTCGGCCTTGATGGTGAGCAACGCGGCGTCTTTTGGATCGATCTCGAGGGCTTTGTTGATCCACTTCAGAGCCTCGTCGAAACGCTGCTGGCGCATCGTCGCGACGGCCAGGTTGGCATAGGGCAAGGGATCGTCCTTGGCCACCTCGATCAGCCGGCTGAGGCTCTCTTCGGCCTGGGCCGGTTGCTCGTTCTCTAGGTGGGCGAGCGACAGGTTGCGCAAGCGAACCGCTTCGTCCGACATGGCGGCGAACAGGAGGGGCGCTGCGATGACGAGAACGGCTCCGAGGACCAGGGATAGACGCTTCATGGCGCTTCATTCTAGCCCGAATCTGTCACCGGAGCTCTGTCTGCATGGTACTCTGCGACTCCCATGAAGACGCCGGCAAAACACCGCTCACTCGCCCCCGGGGACATCGGTTTGGCGGTACTCACGGTGAGTGATTCGCGCACTCCGGAAGACGACATCAGCGGCTGGAGGATCCAGGAGCTGGCAACGGAGGTCGGGCACCGCGTGGTCGAGCGCAGGCTGGTGGGCGACGACATCGCGGCCATCCGACCGGCCGTCGCCGAACTGGCCGCGTTGCCGGGGGTCGACATCGTAGTGGTCTCAGGCGGCACAGGTTTTTCTCCCCGAGATGTGACCCTGGAGGCGGTTGCGCCACTGCTGGACCCGGTTATCGAGGGTTTTGGTGAGCTGTTTCGCATGCTTTCCTTCGAGCAGGTGCGGGCGGCGGCCATGCTCAGCCGCGCCACCGCCGGGCTCATCGAGGACCGAGTGGTTTTTGTGCTGCCGGGCTCACCCAAGGCGGTCGAGCTGGCGATGGAGAAGCTCATCCTGCCCGAGGCCGGGCATCTGCTTGGTCAAATGCGGGCCTGATTGGGCGCGCCTGGTGAGGATCTGGTGATCGGGCCATGGCCGGCAAACGTCAGCGACTCTTTCTGATCGACGGCTTCTCCAATATCTTCCGGGCGTTCTACGCCATCCGCAACCTCTCCAACTCGAAGGGCGAGCCCACCAACGCGGTCTACGGATTCGTCCAGATGTTGCGCAAGCTCCTGCGCGACGACAACCCCGAGCTGGTGGGGGTGGCGCTGGATGTCTCCGGGGAGACGGTGCGGAGCGAGAGATTCGAGGACTACAAGGCCAACCGGGCACCGATGCCGGAGGATCTGGTGCCCCAGGTGCCGTGGATCCGCAAGGCGATCGAGGCCCACAACATACCGATCCTCGAGGAGCCCCGGTACGAGGCCGACGATGTCATCGGCACGCTGGCAAAGAAGGCGGCAGCGGCAGGCTACGAGGTGGTGCTGGTCAGCTCCGACAAGGATTTGATGCAACTGGTGGACAAGAACATCTCGCTCTACCACACCGGTCGGGACAAGCTCTACGACCCGAAGATGGTCGAAGAGGACTTTGGAGTGCCGCCCGAACGGGTGGTCGACGTGCTGGCCCTCAAGGGTGACTCGGTGGACAACGTGCCCGGTGTGCCCGGTATCGGTGACAAAGGGGCCGTCCAGTTGATCAAGGAGTTCGGCTCGCTCGAGGAGCTGCTCGACCGTGCCGACGAGGTCAAGCGCAAGAGCTACCGGGAGGGTCTCCAGGAGCATCGAGACCAGGCGGAGTTGTCCCACGAGTTGGTGACCATCCACACCGATCTGCCGATCGAGTTCGAGGCCGAGGCGCTGCAGCACGACCCACCCGACCGGGAGGCGCTCGAGGAGCTCTACCGCGAGATGGAGTTTCTCTCGCTGCTCGAGGAGTTGAAGTCGACGGGCGAGACCGAGCCGTTCCCGGCCGCCGAGGAGATGACCGAGGCCAAGGAGTGGGAGAAAGCCACCGGGGCGCTCACCGAGGAGGTGGTGGCTGCCGTGATCGGCGACAAGGAAGCGGTGGGGATGGCCGTCGGTGGACCCGCCGGGCCGGTCTCCTGTGCCGACTTCCGTCGCCCGGGAATGGAGAAGGCCGTTACCGACTCGCTCGACCGGTGGTTGACCGATGCCGAGCTCGAGCTCGTCGGTCACGATCTCAAGGAGGTGCTCAGACTCTCGGCCCGGGGCCCCGCGGCCCGCCCCTGTCTCTTCGACACGATGCTGGCCTCATATCTGCTGCGCTCGGCGCTCCGCGCCCACACCCTGGAGGAGCTGGCCCTGGACCGTCTGGCCCACAAGGCGCTCGACCCGACCGATGCCGGATGGGGAAAGGGAGTGGAGCCGGAGCCGGGTCAGGAGTCGCTGCTGGCCTATGCCGGTGAGCGGGTGGAGCTCGTCCGCAGGCTCGAGCAGCGTCTCCGGCCGGAGCTGGAGGAGAGTGGGCTGGCCGAGATCTACTGGCAGCTCGAAGCCCCGCTGTTGCCGGTGCTGGTGGGGATGGAGGAGACCGGGGTGCTGCTGGACACCGGGTTTCTGGCCGAGATGTCCGCGGAGATGGGCTCCGAGCTGGTCGAGCTGGAGAAGGAGATCTACGAGCTGGCCGGTGAGCGCTTCAACATCAACTCGCCTCGGCAGCTGGGCGAGATCATGTTCGAGAAGCTCGACTACCCGGTATTGAAAAAGACCCGCAAGACCAAGAGCTACTCGACCAGTGCCGAGACCCTGCAGGAGCTGGCCCTTCGCGGTTATCCATTGCCCGAGCAGATCCTGCGTTACCGGGAGCTGGCCAAGCTCAAGTCGACCTATGTCGACGCGCTGCCGGCGTTGGTGGACGAGGAGGGCCGGTTGCACACCCGCTTCAACCAGGCGGTGGCAGCGACCGGGCGGCTGTCGTCGGCCAACCCCAACCTGCAGAACATCCCGGTGCGCACCGAGACCGGGCAGCAGATCCGCAAAGCCTTCATTGCTCCCGCGGGACGTCAGTTGCTGGTCGCCGACTACAACCAGATCGAGCTTCGTGTGCTGGCCCATATCGCCGAGGAGCCGGCGCTGATCGAAGCCTTCGAGGCCGGTGAGGACATCCACCGTTCGACGGCGGCGAGCGTCTTTGGCGTCGCCGCCGAGCTGGTGACGGCCGAGCAGCGTCGGGCGGCAAAGGCCATCAACTTCGGCATCATCTACGGCATCAGCCCCTTTGGCCTGGCGAACAACCTGGGCATCCCCCAACCCGACGCCAAGGCCTTTATCGATGCCTACCTGGAGCAGTACGGAGAGGTTGGACGTTATATGGAAGAGACCCTGGATCGGGCCACGGAGGAGGGCAAAGTCGAGACCCTCTATGGCCGTATCCGCTGGTTGCCCGACATCAAGAGCAAGAACTACAACTTGCGGGAGAACTCCCGCCGCATGGCCATCAACGCCCGCATCCAGGGCACCGCCGCCGACCTGCTCAAGAAGGCGATGATCGCCATCCACCAACGACTTCTCGATGAGCACCCCGAGACCCACCTCATCCTCACCGTCCACGACGAGCTGGTCTTCGAGGTTCCCGACTCCGATGTCGACGTGGTCTCGTCGCTGGCCAAGACCGAGATGGAGAGCGTCGCCGAGCTGCGGGTGCCGCTGGTCGTCGACCTCGGCCACGGTCCGACCTGGTACGACGCCAAGACATAGCAGCCCGAGGCAAAAGTCCTGCGGGTCGCGTCACCAGCGCCTTGGGCGCAGCTGCCAAGCTCGCTTCTGAGGCATCAGGGGGCACCCTCAGGGATGGTCACGGCGGGCAGGACGACGGTGTCGCCGACCTCGGGGGGTGCGAACGGAACGTAGACCCCACCCTTCCACTGCAGCCAGCGCAGGGAGGAATCCTCGAGATCTACGTTGAAATGAACCCTCACTTCGCTTGGGCGACCGTCTTCGGTGACATCGGCGATCTCGACCGTGGCGCCGCCGTAGCCAATCCGATCCCCGGTTCTCATCGGCGTCGCGTCGCGGTAGAGGTGGTCCAGCATTTGGAAAAAGTAGGCCGGGTGGAAGGCGGGCTGCGATGCCTCGCGGCCGGGTCGTGGACTGCCGGGCAAGGGCAGATAACCGCCGAGCGGGCGGATCGCGAGCACGTCGCGGGCTGGTCGGGAGATAGTCGTGGGGTAGATGCCCGAACCGAGGATCAGGGTGCGGCTTGGGATGGGGCGACCCTGCAAAGCCTGCACCAATGGACCGTAGAACGAGATGAAGACTGTCGGCGTGTTGACGATGACGGCGATCTGATCATCTATCCCGGAATCCGAAGGCAAGCTGGACGCGGCGCGATCGATGATGGTACCGAATGTCCTCACCCTGTTGGCGGTGGTTGCCAGGCCGAGCGGCGCGAAGACGAGATGAATCGCCGCGAACGCCCAAAACGCGACCATCATCGGCAGGCGGCGAAGACGGGATGAAGGCACCCAATCGTCCCGGTCCCAAACTGCAGCCAGGAATTGCGCCAGCAGCCCCATTCCACCAAAGCCGGCGAAGAAGAGCAGGCGGTCGTCCGGGAATGTTGCGGCCGCCGGAATCAAAGACAGGATCATGCCGAGAGCAAAGAAGCGCGCCACTCGGTTCCTTTTGAGGATGGGGAGAAGCAGACCGGCAATCAGCGCCAGCGCCGTAGCGGCAACGAGCCATAGGATGCGGCCGGCCTGTTGAGAAAGCATCTGGTAGAGGCCGGATGGAAACACCCACTGCCCGAACAACAGGATCGGAAGGCGTTCCACCAATGCCCCGGTGAATTCGATCGGGCTGGATCCGGGGTCGATGTAGACGCCCGAGCCGCTGGCGCCATAACCCATGGCACGATAGGCGATCCACCACACCATACCGACGAGGCCGCCGGGCACCAGGCTGGCGAGACGGCTCCGCCTCGTGCCGGTGTCGAGGAAGAGAGCGTAGGCGAAGAGGTAGCCGCCGGCCGCCAGGGCGATCTCGCCCGCCAGCAAACCCACCAAGAGCGCAAAGGGTGCGAGGAATGCGCCTGGACGCCAGCCATCGCGGCGCCAACGATCGTGGGCGATGAGGGCCAGCAAGCCGAAAAACACCCCGATGCAGGCGTTGCGGTTGGCCAGCCATACCGCCGGCAACCCGTGTGCTTCATCGATCGCGAAAAGCAGCGCCGCCAGGCCGGCGAGCCAGGCGGGCAGCAGCAGCCGCCGGTAGAGCACCGCAGCAGCGCAGACAGCGCTGGCAAACCAGAGAAGAGATTGGAGATGCATGAGCCAGGGCAGGTCCGGCCAGATGCGAAAATCGATCCAATGGGTAATGCTCGTGACCGGGCGAAGGAACGCGAGCTGGAGCCTGGGATGAATCCACCACGGGAGCCGGCCGGCCTCGAGGGCGGTTCGAATGAGCTCCTCGTCGCCGTTGATGAAAGCGAAGGCGTCGCCCGGAGATCGCGTCCACTCGGGATCGAGGGGTGGATCCGACAGGACCAGACGGAGAATGTGATCGTCATTCTGGAGCCCGAGCCAGAGCGAGGGTGCGCACAGAAGGAGCGCGAGGACCGCCACCACAAACGGTAGGTAGCGATGGCCGAGA
>SBFI01000250.1 GCA_006227875.1 Acidobacteriota bacterium | reverse complement strand
CCGATGGAGAGCGAATGGAATTCGGTGGTCTCCGGTGCCTGCCCGGTAACCAGTCCTCCCGGGTCGACGAAGATGATCGGCACGTCGCAAAGCAACTCGACATCGTCGATCTGGGCGTACCAGGCCAAGTCGTCACCGGGAGCCGGGTTGTAGTAATGCCAGCGCAACATCAATCCCTTCCAGCCCGCATAGGAGGTCAGGTCCACCACCACCTCCTGGCCGGGCGCCGCCCGGAAGCCTCCATGGTCTTCGTTCCAGCTCAGCAGAGTTGTCCAGCTCTGACCGGAGTCGGCGCTCAGGTCGAGATCGAGAAAGTCGCCCCCTTCTAGATTGCGGTAGTTGGCCTTGTAGAAGAGGGTGGCACCACTCGCCGGAATATCGAAGAGTGGCGTGCGGAGCTCGGTATCGAAAGCCGCCGGTCCAACGGCGGCGCTCGAGACGGTAGCTGCATTGCCCAAGCCACCGGTGTAGTTGCCCAGCTCACCCGCCCGGTCGATGTCCGTCCAGACGACGCCATTGGCCGCGTTGTCGATCACCGACCATCCGACCGGCGGACCGGGTGGGAAGTCGAAACCCACCTCGAGGTTGCACTCGATACCGCTGTCGATATCGCAGCTGCTGCTGCCGACAGCGAGCGAGTAGGAACCGGTGCCACCCGGGTCGAAGGAAGTGAGCACCACCGTCACCATGCCCGGCACCAGGCTGGTCTCGCTCAGGGCCGACTGCAGACCGCAGAAGTCGTCATTCAAGGCGATCAGATTGGTGCACGGGTGGAGTGGATCGAACGGCTCCGGCTCCCCGTACGGGTCCTGATAGACCGCGACGACCGTGTCGAAATCGGCGGTCCCCTCGGGTGAGCACAGGCTGGCCTGGAGATCGTGCCAGACCGGTCCGTTAAGGTGGAAGTCGAAGCTGTCGTAGCGATAAGTGGAGCCGGCGCCGGTGGGGGTGCAGGAGTCGACGACCATCACCGGCCGATCGAAGACCTGGTCACCGCTGTCGAGGGAGCCTGCCACGGTTCCGTCCGGGCAGTAGGACCGCGCGGTGGCCGCTGTCTCCACACTCGGCAGGAGAAGGAGCAGCACCGTCGCCAGATGCGCTATCGCGAGCCGCTGCATGAGCTTCGTCCCCGGGTCGCAGACTCGACCCGCACGGCGTCGAGTCGCAACCGTTTTCATTGAACCACAGGCTCGCTCTCGGCACCGTGGAGAATCCCACAGGCCGATCGGTGGGGGCTCGCCACCCCGGTTCGGGTCTTGCTACTTGACCAACAGGACGGGGCAGTGGGCGAGGATGGCCACTTGGTGGCTGATGGTGCCCCAGATCTCACCCATACGCTCGGGATCCGGGGGGCGGGCCGTGAGCACGATCAGATCCTGGTCATGCTGATGGGCATAGGCCATGATCTCCTGCGCTCGCTTGCCATAGATGACCCGTTGCTCGACGTTCAGACTCTCGCCGACAAGGGGCTCGGCGAGCGCGGCCATGCCCTCGCGCGCCTTCTGCTCCAGCGGCTGGTAGAACTCCGCCAGGTCCTCGAAGGGCACATCCCGGATGGTCTCGATCACGTGCAGCAGGGTCAGCTTGCAGTCGTCACCGGTGGCCAGATCACGTGCCACCTCGACCGCGGCGCGGTCGGTGTCGGTGAAGTTGACGGGGACGAGTATGGACTTGAACATCGGCTCCCGCCACTCTAGCAAAAGCACCTGATGTGAGAGATATCCGGACATCGAGATATCTCGATGTGAGGCCGGGCTGGAGCACTTTTCCGGAGGCTCGGCGACCCGGTGATTCCGGTTTTTTCCGGCGGGTCAGAGAAAGCGACAAATTGGTCCGAAATTAGGGACTTTTTGGGGGTATTCGACCCCGTTTTCAGGCACGGGTTTTGCGTTTCCAGAGGGTGTGTGTAGGAAAGGGCACAGTGTGTGCGGAATAAGACCCAGGAGCCTGTCGAGAGTGAGGGTAATTCCCCACGGACAGGCTGCCAAGAGTCTCCTGCTGACGGCGCTTTTTGTCCTCGTTCCGCTGGCCCTGTCGGCCAATGTGGCCCCGGTGATCGATTCCCTCACGGCGACGCCTCCAGCGGTCGGGCAGGGTGAGACGGTCCTGCTGGAGCTCGCCGCCCACGATCCCGACTGTCCCGATACCTGCGGTCCCGGGTCCGGCTGCTTCCTCTACATCGATGCAGGGCAGACCACCTGGTCGGCCGCCGAAGGCACCTTTCAGAATCAGGTCAACAACACCAACGCCTCGCCCTACACGGCCACGGTCGAATGGGTGGCGCCTGCGGCCGACGGCAGCTACCAGGTCAACGTCTCGATCCGCGACAACGGCGGCATGCTCTGCTTTGGCGATCCTCTGACTACCACTGACAGCATCACCATCACCGTCGGTGCTACCAGCCCGCCACCGGTTATCGAAGAGCTCACCGCCTCACCGGCGCAGCTCTTCGTGGGGGAGACCTCGAGTCTTACCTGCTTTGCCACCGATCCGGAGGACGATCCGGTGACCTACTCCTGGCAGAGCGACAGCGGCTCGGTGATCCCGGGGGCCAACGGCGCGGCGACGTTCCAGGCCTCCGAGGTCGGTATCGCCACCATCACCTGTACGGCGACCGATCCCTACGGCGCGAGCGACTCCGATACGGTCCAGGTCTCGGTTCCCGAGGCCATTGCCGACAGCGTGCTGACCGCGGGGCTGGTCGAGCCGTGGCGGCTGTCGGTCGATTCCGACGGCAATGTCTTTGTTATCGATCGCGGCGCCGGCGGTCTGGTGGTGGTCAACCTCTTTAGCGGAGAGCTGGTCTACCGCCTGCCGCTCCCCGGTGCCACGAGTATCGCCGTCGACTGGAACGACAACCTGTTGATCGGCGGTCGCAGCGGGGCACGGGTGGTCGACCGTCTCGGTGCACCGGTCCTGGATCTGAGCACGAGCTCGAACCTGGGCCGGGTCGCGGATGTGGCGGTCGACGCGGTGAACC
>SBFI01000464.1 GCA_006227875.1 Acidobacteriota bacterium | reverse complement strand
CCCGCAGGTTTCGAGACCGGGCCACCACGAGTCACTCACGTGGCGCTACGGCCCGGCCGGCACGGAGGCTGGCCGCTTCGTTCTGTGGAGTGGTGTTTATTCGGTGGTAACCGAGGCGTCTTCGCCTTCGAGGGCGGCCATCAGCGTGTGCCAGGCCAGGGTCGCGCATTTGACACGCACCGGGAACTCGCGCACACCCTCGAAGACCCGCAGCTTGCCGAGCTCCGCTCCGGCCTCGGCGGCGACACTGGGGTCGCCGGTCAAGAGCTCGTGGAAGCTCTCGTACAGGGCCGCTATCTCGCTCTGGCTCTTGCCGGTGATGGTCTCGGTCATCAGCGAGGCCGAGGCGACGGAGATGGCGCAACCCCGGCCCTCGAAACGGATCTCGGTGACGCGGTCTCCGTCCATCTTGAGATAGAGCGTCAGCTGGTCGCCGCAGAGGGGGTTGTCGCCCTTGGCCTCGTGGTCGGCATCTTCCAGCGTGCCTCGATTACGCGGCTTCTTGTTGTGGTCGAGAATGACCTCCTGGTAGAGGTCCATCAACTCCGACATCAGCCAAAGAGCTCCTTGACGCGCTCTACGCCGGCCACCAGACGGTCGACCTCTTCACGGGTGTTGTAGAGCGCGAACGAGGCGCGAGTGGTTGCCGGCACCCCGAACCGATCCATGACCGGTTGCGCACAGTGGTGACCTGCCCGCACCGCCACACCCTCACGGTCGAGGATGGTGCCCACATCGTGGGCATGGACATCACCGATGACAAACGAGATGACGCTCGCCTTGTTTGCCGCGGTACCGATGATGCGCACCTCGGGAACCGCCTCGAGCGCCCGAGTGGCGTAGTCCAGAAGATCGTGCTCATGGGCGGCCACGGCATTCATGTCCAGCGCCTGGAGATAGTCGATGGCGGCACCCATACCTATGGCACCCGCGATGTCCGGTGTTCCCGCCTCGAAACGGGCGGGAGGCGGGCTGAACTCGGTCTTCTCGAAGGTCACCGAGCGGATCATCTCACCGCCACCCTGGTAGGGGGGCATGTCGGCGAACAGATCCAAGCGGCCATAGAGAGCACCGACACCGGTCGGTCCAAAAAGCTTGTGGGAGGAGAAGGCGTAGAAGTCGCAGCCCAGCTCCTGGACATCCACTTCGAGATGGGGAACCGCCTGGGCACCGTCGATCAGCACCGGCACCCCCCGGGCGTGGGCCATGCCGATCATCTCCGCCACCGGATTGATGGTCCCCAGGGCGTTGGAGACATGGGTGACCGCCACGATCCGGGTGCGCTCGGAGAGGAGCTTCTCGTACTCCTCGACAATGACCTCGCCCCGCTCGTTGATCGGTGCCACCACCAGGCGCGCACCCTTCTCTTCGCAGAGCAGCTGCCAGGGGACGATGTTGGAGTGGTGCTCCATGGTGGTGATCAACACCTCGTCGCCGGCACCGACGTGCTGCTTGCCGTAGGTCGAGGCGACCAGATTGATCCCCTCGGTCGTGCCCCGCACAAAGACCATCTCCTCTTCCCGAGCGGCGTTGACAAAGCGCTGCACCTTGCGCCGCGCCTCCTCGTAGGCGTCGGTGGCCTTCTCCGATAGGTAGTGCACACCGCGGTGCACGTTGGAGTAGAACCGCCGGTAGCACTCGGCCTCGGCATCGAGCGCCGCCTGTGGCTTCTGGGCCGAGGCGGCGTTGTCGAGATAGGCGAGCGGCTTGCCGTGGACGGTCTGGTCGAGCGCCGGGAAGTCGGCGCGGATGCGCACGACGTCGAAGGGGGGGCGATCGCCCGTGGCCGGCCGGGATTTGTTCGAAGATTCCAGAGTGGTCATGACTGGAAGGCTCGATTCTCTCAGATCGCCTGGTCTCTGTTCCATCCAAGAAAACGGCCGGCACAGAGGCCGGCCGCTTCGTTCGGGTAGCTAGACCGCCTGGCGGACAATGTCTCCCTTCGGCAGGCGGCGGAAGAGAAACTCCTCCAGGTCGCGCTTTACCGAGCCCACCTTGATGCGGTCGACGATGTCGGAGGCGAAGGCGTAGGTCAGCAGACTCCTCGCCGCCTCCTCACCGATCCCGCGCGAGCGCAGATAGAAGACCGCCGTGTCGTCGAGCTGACCGACAGTGGACCCGTGGGTGCACTTGACGTCGTCGGCAAAGATCTCGAGCTGCGGGTGCGAGTTGCACAGCGCATCGGGCGACATCAGCAGATTGCGATTGGTCTGCTTGGCGTCGGTCTTTTGCGCCCCCGGATGGACATGGATCAGGCCGCTGAAGACGGCACGGGAGCTTCCTTCCAGAATCCCCTTGTACAGCTCGTGGCTGTCGCAATGTGGTTGGGCATGGTCGACCCGCATGTGGTTGTCGACCAGCTGTGTGCCCTCGACCATGTAAAGACCGTTCAGCGTCGCCTCGGCCCCTTCGCCGTCGAGGACCGCGTTGACGTCGTTGCGGACAATCGCTCCGCCCCAGGAGATGGAGTGGGAGGAGAAGTTGCTGTCGCGGCCGAGCTGGATCTGGAAGGTCGCCGTGTGGAAGGCCTCGGTCGTCTCCCGCTGCAGCTTGTAGTGGTCGATGACGGCGTTGTCCCCGGTCACCACTTCGGTCACGGGGGAGCATAGATAGCTCCCCTCACCGACGGTGACGTACTGCTCGACGAGGGTGACCTGGCTGCTCTCCTCGACGACGAACAGGTTGCGCGGGAAGAAGCCGATGGGGCGCTCTTCCGGCCGACCGACCATGACGATGTTGATCGGTCTTTCGACCACGACGTTGCGCGGCACGTAGAGAAAGATCCCGTCACGCAGAAAGGCCGTGTTGAGGGCTACAAATGCCTGCTCCTCGACACTCGCGTAGCGGGCCAGATGGCGCTCGATCTGTTCCGGATAACGCTCCAGGGCTTCGGCCAGACCACAGGCGACGACTCCCTCGGGAAGCCCTTCGAGGCGTGAGCGCTCGGGGACGAAAAGGCCGTTGACGGCGACCAGCTGGGC